>JBJTXX010000120.1:0-29865 GCA_046082485.1 Actinomycetota bacterium | reverse complement strand
TGACCCGGCCCGACACGGCCATGCGGCTGATGGTGCCGTCGGCGGCCTGACGCAGGAGCATGCCGACTGAGGTGACCCTGCCGAGATCGTCGACGCGCACCGGCACGGCGTCGACGTACACCAGCGGCACGTTGGCGCGGATGTTCAACAGTTCGTCCTTGGACAACCAGCCGGTGCGGGTCTCGAGTTGATCGCTCATGTGGGGGCCTTCACGAAGTAGCCGTTGACATCGATGATGAGGTGGCTCGCCTGGGACATCGTGGCCGTGACGGTGCCGTCGGCGTTCACCCCGACCATCGTGCCGTTCGCGACGGTCTTGCCCGCCGCGAAGTTGAGGCTGCTGGTCTTCGGCACCGTGATGCCGGGGTACATCTTCAGAAATCCGTTGGCCGATGGAGCGACGGCGGCGAGGTTCGCCGACACGCCATACACCCCCGACGGTACACCGGTGGCGCCGCCGGCGAGGGGTATCGAGCGGGTCTGGCCGGCCGTGAACGGCGAGAAAAGGTCGCGGGTGTTGTAGACACGCGTGGGCGAGATCGGAACGAAGGTGCCGGTGGCGGCCACGGGTGCATCGATGCCGGTGATGTAGCCCACGACGTCGACGATCACGTCGACCCGGGCCGAGGCGGTGACGCTGAAGAACCCGAACGAATCGAGGGCGACGACGGCGGCATTGCCACTCGCGCCCCCGGTGCCGAAGTTCAGGTTGGCGTGCGTTGCGGCGGACGAACCCGTGGTGGGCACCACCCGAACGAACCCGCCGCTCGCGCCGTTGACCGCGGTGACGTTCAGCACGAGCGCCTGCGCTTGGGCGGGGTCGATGAAGGCTCCGTCGTTCGGCAGCGCCGTGCCCGTGAGCCGTGGCACGACGACCGACTCCCCGGCGTTCAGTCGTCGGGCCGTGCCCCCGAAGATGCTGGGCAACGGTGCGCCGTCAGCCCCTCGGGTGTCCATCCAGCGTTCGGGTGTGGCGAGTGCGACGAACCTGCCGGCGCTGACGGTCGCGCCGTTCTCGAGGTAGTAGCCCAGCAGGTCGACCACCACGTGGCCACCCGCCTGCAGGTACACGCTCACCTTGCCGTCCGCCCCGACCGGCACGATCGCGAAGTTCGGTCGCGCCGAGCCGGCGGTGCTGATGTTGAGGGTGCTGGTCGCGCCGTTCTGAGCACGCAGATAGGGGTACGCCTGCAGGAAGCCGACTGACGGTGATGCCACCGAGGTGACGTTCAGCGCGACCGCGCTGATGGTGCCCGGTGGCGGCGAGGGGATGGCGCTCAACACGTCGAGGTCGATGATGCTCTGCGTGGCGTACGGGCCGGTGAGTTCGGGTGGGCCGACGTGGCTTGCACCGGGGCGCGTATCGAGAATCCGCTCCGGGATGTACAAGGGCTGGTACGCCGTCGGCAGGGCCGCGGGCGCAGCGGACGGAGGGTCGGGCAGGTGGGTGAGCCCGCTGCCGTACACGCTGTCGGGGCCGGGCGCACCGAGGTCGGTGGCGAAGTGCTTCACGAGCGCTGCCAGCCCGGCGCCTGGCGTCGCGAGCCCGGCGCCGAGCAGCAGGGCCGCCAAGCCTGCTGCGGATGGAGATGCGGCCGAGGTGCCGCTGAACGATCCGAACACGGCGGAATCGAACCCGGCATACGAACTGACGTCGGGCTTCACCCGGCCGTCGTTCGTGGGCCCCTGAGACGAGTATGCGGCGATGCTGTTGGGGTCGGCCGGGTCGGCCCGCCAGTCGGGTTGCAGATCAACTGCGCCCACCGCCACGAGCGCGGGGTTCTTCGAGTCGACCACCGGCTTGGTGGCCGAGCCAGCCTTGTCGTAGTAGTCCTGCTCGAGCAGGGCGTCACCGTTGATGGCGATCTCGAGTTGATCCGGCGTGCTGCCGACGGTGCCGCGCTGCAGCTTCACGCGCATGAACGCGACGGCCCCCTTGATGGGCGACCCGATGGGGTAGGGGCTGTACGAGTTGGTGGGGCACACCTCCACGTCGTCGGCCTCGAGCGGGTAGGCCGTGGCCGCTGCCGGGTTGGCGCTGTACTGCACGGCGTCGACGGTGTTGACGGCACCTCCGCTCTGGTAGCCCAACAGGTCGAGCGCGTCGACCGAGGCCACCGATGCGGGGTTGAGGTGCGTATTGAGCGACTGGGCGGAGCGTGGCTCCCAGAACTCGATGCGGTAGTCGGTCTTCTTGTCGGCAGTGAGATACCAGTCGTTGGCCCAGCGGATGCCGTCGATGCCGAAGCACGAATTGGGCGTCACGTCGATGCGCAGCCAGGTGTCGGTGCCGGCTCCCACCGCGGGTCGGGCGTCGTTGAAGTTGACGTAGCCACTGCTCACCGAGGCGACGCTGCGACGCATGTACGCGTCCTCCCCGTCGTTGCCGGCGGAGTTGAACCAGGTGATTCCCTTGAATGCCGCCCGGTCGACCGCATCCGCCATCGGGCCGGTGCCATCGCCGGCGCCGTCGTAGGCGGTGCCCAGCGAGCGATTGACGATGGTCACGCCGTTGTCGGAGAACCACGTCATGGCCGCGTCGAGGTCGCTGATCGTGGAGGCCCACGCGAAGTACAGCTCGACGCCCGGTGCCATGTCCTTGATGGTCTCCGCCACGGCGATGCCGTGGTCGCCTCCGGCGGGGTAGTCGGCGATGGTGCCGTCGGAGTAGCACATGCCGTACGGAGGGAACGCCGTGTCGGCGCAGAACTGGTGCGCCGTGTCGGGCGCCGGTCCCAACTCGGCTTCGTCCCAGACGCCGAAGTCGAAGAAGTCGACGATGCCGACCTTCACGCCGTTGCCGGTGAAACCGGCCGACTGCCACGCAGCGGCACCCGACAGTTCCACCTGCGAGCCGTGGGTGGGGCCGGTGCCGACGGCGTCACGTTGCCAGGCTCCGGTGGTGGGCGGCACGGCGGCGCGGCGGGTGGCACGCATCGATGCCACGAGCGGCGAACCGGCGAGTGCACGGATGCCGCCGGGGTCCATCCGCGCCTGCACCAGGGTGCCGGGCACGCTGCCCGTGACCTTGCCCCCCAACATGCCGACGGCGACAGCCAACTCCTCGGTGCGGTCGCCGAGGATCTCGAGCGAGATGGTGCGGCCGGTCGACTGGGGCTGCGGGCCCCCACCAGCCTGGGGCCCGGCCTGCAGTTGGGCGAGCAGGCGCGGATCGGTGATGAGCGTCTCACCGGTGGGTGCGGAAGGTGTCGCCTCGGTGCGCGGGGTGGCGAGCCCGCACCAGACGGCGGCGGCCACGAGCAGAGCGGCCAATGGCCGCTGGTGACCCACGCGTCAGCCCTTGCGCCGACGAGGTTTGGCGACCACGGGAACCGTGCGCGGCAGGGCAGGGGTGACGACGCTGGTGGCTTCGTCGAGTGCGATGCGGATGCCGTCCGCGTCGAGGTCGCCGGGTTCGCCGGCGGCATCGACCACGACGGGCACTTCCTCCTTCGGCTTGCGACCGAGCGCAATGTCGACGCCGAACATCCCTGCCGCGAGCACTGCCCCGGCGGCCCCGTGCTTCCGGCGCGCGGTGGCGACGGGATCCGAGACGGGCTGCATGGGGCCCGGGACGGACTCCGTCGATTCCGAATGCTGCGCCACGCCTGCACGCTACCGAAGCGATCGAGCAGGGATGGCGCGAACGGCATCCGCAAACCGAATACGATCACCGCAAATGCCTGAAGGCGACACGATTCATCGTGCGGCCGCTGCATTGCGGACCGCATTGGTCGGGCGGCCCACGCTCCGTTTTCAGGCACCCCGGCTGTATGGCCCCACGCCTGCCACGGGTCGGGTCATCGAGGCCGTCGAGAGCCACGGCAAGCAGCTCGAGGTGCACTGGGACGACGGCCTGGTACTGCACACCCATATGCGCATGACCGGTTCCTGGCATCTCTACCGCACGGGTGAGCACTGGCGGAAGCCCGACTCCCAGGCCCGGGCCGTCATCGAGGTGCCCGACTGGGTGGCCGTGTGCTTCAACGCCCCGGTGGTGGAGACCTACCGGGAGTTCGACCCGCACCGTCACCCCGGCTTCGGTCGACTCGGGCCCGACCTGTGCACGGCTTCCGAGAACGCACTCGACCTCTGCGCCCGTCGGATGTTCGACTACGACGATCCCGATGCGCTCATCGGCGAGGTGCTGCTCGACCAGCACGTGATGTGCGGCGTGGGCAACGTGTTTCGCAGCGAGATCCTGTGGGAGTGCGGCATCAGTCCGTTCGCGGCGGCTCACGCGCTCGAGTGGGAGGACTGCCAGCACCTGGTCGAGACCGCCGCCTCGATGCTGCGGGCGAACCTCAAGCCCGGCCCGCGGGTGACCCACCCCGACGTGCCGGGTGGGCTGGCGGTGTACGGACGGAACGGCCAGCGGTGCATCCGTTGCCGCGACACGGTGCAGTCGAAGCGCATCGGCGACCACAGCCGCGTCGTCTACTTGTGCCCGGTGTGTCAGGTGAAGTACGCACCCGTGCGCGACGTGACGCCCCCCGGCATCGAGCGCGAAATGGACCCTCACCCGGCGGCGTCGATGTTCCTCTCTGATCTGCCCTGGCGCCGCGAAGCGGCCGGCTGACTCAGCCTCGACCGGCGAGCGACGCGAGCAACCGCAGCCAGCCATCGCCCAGCCGCGTGCGGTCGAGAGCGTCGTGCGGCTGGCCTGTGGCGGCCTCGAACGCACCGGCCGAGAGTGCGATGGCGACGACATCACCCACTGCCAACGAGCGCGCCATCGCTGCCTCGGCCGACTGTCGAGCCTGCTCGGGCTCGTCGAGCGCCGCGTGTGCCGCCGCTGCCGCGATGTGGGCGAAGACCTCGTCGAGGTAGGTGGCGCCCTCCATCGCCGTCACACGGCGAGCGTGTTCGATCGCCTCTCGTGGCCGGTGGGCGAGTGAGTGCACGAGGGCTGCGACCGCGCCCGTGAACGGGTGGTGTTCGGGGGCGCCGCCCAATGACTCGATCGTGATCAATGCGTCGTCGATGCGGCCCTGCTGGGCAAGGGCGAGGGCGAGGATGGTGCTGGCTTCGTTGACCTCGGCTCCGTTGGCCTTCATCAGTTCGACCGCTCGCTCGGCCAGCGCGGCCGCGGTGGTGGCGTTGCCCCGGTGCATGGCGGCCCCGGCCGCCGCCAGCAAGGGGTAGGTGCCGTTGCGGCCGGTTTCCGCGAGGGCCGCCAGTTCCTCCGAGCTGCGTTGTGCGTCAGCGAAACGGCCCTGGGCCACCTGCACCCGCACCAGCGCGGCGAGCGACTGCACCACACCGAACGGGTCGCCGAGCTTCTTGAAGCGTTGGTTCGACCGCTCGGCGAACGTGCGCGACTCGTCGAGCTTGCCCTGCCACAGACGCAGTGCCGCCATGAGGGTGTCCATCATCGCCCCGGCCCAGTCGTCGCCGCGTGTCTCGGCCTCGCGCCGCACGAGGCCGGCGAGGTTCTCGGCTTCCTCGAAGTGCCGCTCGAAGAACTCGACGAACGCCAGCAGTCCGAGGGCCCAACCGACGCCGTTGCGGTCCCCGAGACGCAGCAGCGTGTCGGCGGCGCTGTTCAGCCGAGCCCGCGCATCGGCCATGTCGCCCGACTGGAACGAGATCCATGCGCCGTGCTGTTCCACGTAGGCGAGGCCCCGCTCGTCGCCGAGCGAGCGGAACAGGCCTTCGGCCTCGCCGAGGAACCAGCGCGCGTCCGCCAGCGACCCGACGAACATCTCGATGAACCCGCGCAGGCGCAAGGCGTCGGCCAACAGGTCGGTGCGGTCGGTGCCGCGTGCGAGGTCGACCGCGGTGCCCAGTTCCGAGCGGGCGGTGTCGAGGGCACCCGACACGTAGGCGAGCATGCCGCGAAGGCGGTGGGCCTCCGATCGCAGCACCGTGTCGGAGGTGCGTTCGGCGACCCCCTGGATGGCATCGATGTCGGCGGTTGCCGCGTCGAAGCGGCGCTGGTCGGTGAAGGCACCGGCCCGGATCACCAGCAGGCGGGCGATGTCGGGCGAGTCGTCGCCGGCGCGGGCTGCGAGGTCGATGGCGCGGGTGGTGTGACGCACAGCCATCTTCAGGCTTCCGCCCTCCGAGGCGCGTTCGGCGGCAGTCGTGAGGGCCGTGATGGCATAGCGCACGATGTCGCCGGGCACACCGTCGACGCGGCCGAGTTCCTGCACCAGTTCCGCGGCGGTCGCGAGGTGGTGCGCGATGTCGTCGGCCTGCCCGAACCCGGCAGCGAGCGAACGTGCGACTCCGGCGTGGCGTTGCGCCCTCGCCGCCTTCGTGAGGGTCTGGTAGGCGGCATCGCGGACGCTCTCGCTGCGGAACGACCACTGACGGCCGTCGAGCACCAGCAGTCCGGCCTCGTCGAGTTCCGCGACGGCGCCGGCCGGGTCGGGCTGGCCGAGTGCCTGTGCGAACTTCTCGAGCGACAGCATCGAGCCGGATGCGCCCATGACCGCTGCGTTCTCGAGCACCTGACGCTGGGCGAGTTCGAGTTGGTCGAGTCGGGCTGCGATCAGCGTGCGCAGGGAATCCGGAAGTTCTGCCCTGCTGCCAGAGCGGGTGAGGGCGGCCAACTCCACGAGGAACAGCGGGTTGCCGCCGCTGCGGTCGAAGAGGGCGTCGAGCCGCGCTGCGTCGGCGTCGGGGTCGTCGAGCAGTGCCGCCGCGAGCCGGTGTGTCTCGTCGCGGTCGAGTGGCTGCATCGTGAGCGAGATGGTCGAGCAGCGATCGGATTGCACCGGCCACTGCACGTCGCTGCCGGGGCGCATGGAGGTGAGCAGGATGACCGGTCCGCGGGCCATCGTGCCGACCAAGGACTGCAACAGGTCGATCAGCACCTGATCGGCCCAGTGGAGGTCGTCGATGCACAGCACCACGGGGCTGCGTCTGGCCCGTGCCTCGAGCACGTCGGCCACCAGTTGGCGGATGGCGCTGTGGGCGCTGGCGGCATCGAGCCGGTCGAGGCCAGAGGGCAGACCGAACAGGTGGCTGAACACGTCGACGAGTTGCTGGTGGTCCGCCTCGCTGCGATCGGGGAACATCGCCTCGGCACGTTCGCCGGCGGTGCGCCGCACGTCGTCGTCGCTCTCGGCGGCGTCGAGGCCGAGGTGTTGCGACAGCGCGGACGCCAGCGGCCACCACACGTTCGACTCGCCGTAGGGCACGCACGTGCCCTTCAGCACGGCGGCGTCGCCGAGGGCGCGCAGACGGGTGATGACCTCGTCGAGGTATCGGCTCTTGCCCACGCCGCTCTCGCCGTTGACGTGGAGGACCAGACCCCGCTCGTGCTGGGCGACAGCGGCGAGGGCGGCATCGGCGATCGCCAGTTCGGCTGCCCGGCCCACGAAGTCGACGACCTTGCGCTGGCGTCGGATCACGCCGGCCGGGGCGGTCGCCTCGAGCGCAAGCCAGGTGCGTTCGGGTTGCTCGCGGCCCTTCACCTGCAGTTCGCCGATCGGCTGGTACTCGAAGGTGTGCGACGTGAGCGCATGGGTGACATCGCCGACCAGCACCCCGCCGGGTGGTGCTGCCGCCTGCAGGCGCGAGGCGAGGTTCACGGCATCTCCCATCGCCGTGTAGTCGGTGCCCGCCAGTGTGCCGACGAGCGCCTCGCCGGTGTTGACGCCGACCCGCATGCGGATGGCGGTCTCGCCGCCGAGGCCGTGTTCGCTGACGTGGTCGGCGAGCACGTGCTGCATCCGCAGTGCCGCACGAACGGCTCGTTCCGGGTCGTCCTCGTGGGCCACGGGCGCACCGAACAGCACCAGCATGCCGTCGCCGAGGATCTTGTCGACCCTGCCACCGAACTCGGTGACCACCTGCACCATGCGCTCGAAACACGAATCCACGAGGCGCTTGACCTGCTCGGGGTCGAGGTGCTCGGAGAGCGTGGTGAAGCCGACGAGGTCGGCGAACAGCATGGTGACGATGCGGCGCTCCTCGGCCGTGCCGAGCGCGGAGACGACCTGCTGCCCGCACTGCGGGCAGAAACGCGCACCATCGGGCACGCCGGCGCCGCACGATCCGCACTGCATGGGCGGGAGCGTATTGGCTGATGGCTGCCTGATGGGACGGAATTGGTCATTTCGGGCGACAATGAGGGGATGACCGACACCCCCACCCACGTCGCGGCAGCCGGATCGATCGATGCCGTCAAGATCTACGGCGGAGGCGACAGCGAGGTGCGTGCGCTCGACGGTGTGACCGTCTCGTTCGAACGTGGCCGCTTCACGGCGATCATGGGCCCCTCGGGCTCGGGCAAGAGCACGCTGATGCACTGCCTCGCCGGCCTCGACGCACTCACCAGCGGCGGCGTGTACATCGGCGAGACGTACCTCGCCACGCTGAACGACAAGCAGCTCACCGAACTGCGCCGCACCGCTGTCGGGTTCATCTTCCAGGCGTACAACCTGGTGCCCACGCTGACGGCGCTCGAGAACATCACGCTGCCGTTGCTGTTGGGCGGCACGAAGGGCGACCAGCAATGGATCGACACCGTGATCGACACGGTCGGCCTCCGCGACCGCCTCGGCCACCGGCCGAGCGAACTGTCAGGTGGCCAGCAGCAGCGTGTGGCCGTGGCCCGCGCGCTCGCCAGCCGTCCCACCATCATCTTCGCCGACGAGCCGACGGGGAACCTCGACAGCCGCACAGGGGCGGAGATCCTCGACTTCATGCGGCGAGCGGTGCGCGAGCTGGGCCAGACGATCGTGATGGTCACCCACGACCCCGTCGCCGCCAGCTATGCCGACCGTGTCATCTTCCTCGCCGACGGCAAGGTGGTCGACGAGATGCACGAGCCCACCTCGGAGCGGGTGCTCGACCGGATGAAGCGCTTCGGGGAGTGACCCCGTGCTGCGGCTGAGCCTTCGGAACATCTGGTCCCGCAAGGGGCGTCTGCTGCTGACGGCCATCGCCGTCATCGCCGGCACGGCGTTCCTCAGCGGCGTGTTCGTGTTCACCGACACGATCAAGGGCAGTTTCAACACGATGTTCGCCAGCGCGTATGCGAAGACCGATGCGTTCGTGCGGTCGGCACAGGTGATCGAGGGACAGTTCGGCGAGGAGCAACGCGACCGCATCGACCTGTCGTTGGTCGACGAGGTGCGCAGCGTGCCGGGCGTGGCCGAGGCCTTCGGCGACGTGGTCGGCACCGCCACGCTCACCTACGGCGACACGGTGGTCGGCGTCGACGGCCCACCGAAGTTCGCCGGGGTGTGGATCGACAGCGAGAACTCCCCGTGGCAGTTGGCCGAAGGTCGCGGCGCCGAGGCCCCCGATGAGGTGGTCATCGACCGGATGTCGTCGAAGATGGCGAAGATCCCGCTCGGCGCGAAGGTGACGGCGACGGCCATCGGCCAGCCCCGCGAGTTCACGGTGGTGGGCATCGCCACGTTCGCCGGCAACGACAGTTCCGGCGGGGTGACGTGGTCGTTGTACCAACTCGACACCGCGCAGCAGTTCCTCATCGGTGACACCTCGAAGATCGACTCGATCGTGGTGGCCGGTGACGGCGGCAGCACGCCTGAGCAGTTGGTGGCGTCGATCTCGTCGGCCATCGCCGACCCCGACGTGGAGGTGCTGACCGGGGCCGAGATCACCAAGGAGAACCAGAGCGCCGTCGAACAGAGCCTGTCGTTCATCACGCTCTTCCTGTCGGTGTTCGCTCTCATCTCGCTGTTCGTCGGCAGCTTCATCATCTACAACGTGTTCAGCATCAGCGCCGCGCAGCGCCAGCGCGAGAACGCCCTGCTGCGCGCCATCGGCGCCAGTCGGTCGCAGGTCACCCGCTCGATGTTCGTCGAGGCCGTGGTGGTGGGTGTGGGCGGTTCGCTGCTCGGTTGCCTCGGAGGAATCGGCTTGGCCTCCACCATCCTCACCGTGTTGTCGAAGGTCGGGTTCAGCCCGGGCGAGTCGCCGCTGGTCATCCATCCGACCGGCTTCATCGTGACGCTCGTGGTGGGCGTGGTGGTGACGGTGCTGTGCGCGATCGTGCCCGCCATCCGCAGTGGGCGGGTGCCACCGCTCGCCGCGATGCGCGACGTCGCAGTCGACCAGGCCGATGTCTCACGGGGCCGTCGCTGGCTGGCCGCCGTCTCGGTCCTCGCCGCTGTCGGCCTCACGGTGCTGGGTGTTTCCGGCCGCACCGTCGCACTCGGTGCTGGGGTGGCGTGCCTGTTCCTCGCCCTCGTCGCGGCGGGGCAACTGGTGGCCGGGCCGTTCGCC
Source organism: Actinomycetota bacterium (assembly GCA_046082485.1). Lineage (GTDB taxonomy): Bacteria > Actinomycetota > Acidimicrobiia > Acidimicrobiales > Ilumatobacteraceae > UBA668. The sequence goes on along the minus strand of JBJTXX010000120.1, from coordinate 19,656 downwards.
CGTGTGGTGTCGCCGGCCCTGGCCCGGGCCCGCGGCGCCGCCGGCACGATGGCGGGCAGGAATGCGGCGCGCAACCCGAAGCGCACGGCGCTCACAGCCATCGCGCTCGCTGTCGGCCTTGCGCTCTTGATCGGCGTGGCCACGCTCGGCGCGTCGGCGAAGGCCACGGCGCGCTCGGTGGTGGGCAAGACGGTTGCCACCGACTACGTCGTCATGCCCAAGCAGGGCAACGGCGGCATCGGCCTGCCCAACACGCTGGCCGCCGACCTCGCCGCCGCTGGGGTGGGCGATGTGCTCGGTTACGCCGGTGGTGCGATCAACATCTTCGAGAAGGGTGAACCGAAGGCCAAGCAGGTCGTGGCCTTCGACCCGGGTGATGCGGCGGCGGTGCTCGACATCCCGTTCCTCTCCGGTGGTTTCGCCGACCTCGGCCCCACGGGCATCCTCGTCGCGAAGGACAAGGCGGCCCGTGACGGGCTGCAGGTGGGCAGCACGTTGCAGGCGTCGCTGTTGGGCGGTGCACCCATGGAACTCACGGTGGCCGGTGTGTTCGACAGCGACCTGTTCGGCAACCTCATCGTCGACCGGGCATTGTTCGCCGACAGTCCGTTCCCGCTGCTCGACTTCGCGGTGTTCGTACACGCCAACGGCGGGGTGACGCCGGCGAACACGGCGACGCTGCAGGCGGTGGTCGACGCGTACCCGTCGGCGAAGTTGCAGAGCCGCGACGAGTTCGTCGATGAGCAGAGCAAGCAGGTCGACGGTTTCCTGAACTTCATCTACGCACTGTTGGGCATCTCGATCTTCATCGCCGTGGTCGGCATCGTCATCACGCTGTACCTCGCCGTGTGGGAACGGCGTCGCGAGCTCGGCCTGCTGCGGGCCGTCGGCATGACCCGCAAGCAGGTGCGCACCAGCGTGCTGTGGGAGAGCATGATCACGGCCCTGGTCGGCGTGATCATCGGCACGGTGCTGGGCGTGTCACTGGGGTGGATCATCGTCCATGCGCTGCGCGACCAGGGCTTGTCGTCGTTCTCGCTGCCCGTGCTCACCATCGCCGTCGCCGCAGCGCTGTCGCTGGTGTTCGCTGCACTCGCGGCGTTCCTGCCGGCACGGCGTGCCGCCCGCTCCGACGTGCTCGACGCGATCGCGACGACCTGATGTTCCGCCTCGCCCTGCGTAGCGTGCTCGCCCGGTGGGGCCGTCTGGTGCTGACGTCATTGGCGATCGTGGCGAGCACCGCCTTCCTGTCGGGCACGTTCGTGTTCCGCGACACGATCGAGCGCACCTTCGACGCCCTGTTCGCCAACGTCTACGACCGGGTCGATGCGTTCGTGCAGAGCGCGAACTCGGTCGAGAACCTGTTCGGGTTCGAGAGCCGCGACCGGCTTCCCACTTCGGTCGTCGATGCCGTGAAGGCGGTGCCCGGTGTCGCCGATGCGCAGGCATCGGTGAACGGTGATGCGGTCGTGATCGCGAAGGACGGGCAACCGATCGAGCGGCCCACCGCACCCACGTTCGGGGCCACGGTGAACGACGGTGAACTGTCGGTGTGGCGAGTGAGCGAGGGTCGTCGGCCCGCTGGGCCGACCGAGGTCGCCCTCGACGTGCTGACCGCGCGGGATGGCGGGTACGTGCTCGGTGACTCGGTGAAGGTGAATGCCGACAACGGCTCGCGCACCTTCACGCTCGTCGGCATCATGGAGTACGACAACATCATCTCGCCGGGGAACGCCACGTGGGCTCTCTTCGACGAGGCGACGGCCAGCGACTTCATCGTGCGCCCCGGATTCGTCGATGCGGTGCTGGTGAAGGGTGACGGCTCGGTGCCCCCCGACCAGTTGGTGACGTCGCTGCGGGCTGCGCTCGACCCGGACCTGGCCGAGACGCTGTCGAGCGCCGAGATCACCGCTCAGGCACAGACCGAGGTGCAGCGCAGCCTCAGCTTCCTCACCGTGTTCCTCGGCATCTTCTCGCTGATCGCCCTCGGCGTGGGCATGTTCGTGATCTACAACGTGTTCTCGATCACGGCGGCGCAACGCCAGCGCGAGAACGCGCTGCTGCGTGCGCTCGGCGCAAGCAGGCGGCAGGTCACCACGGCGATGCTGCTCGAGGCCGCAGCCGTCGGTGTGATCGGGTCGCTCCTGGGCCTTGCCGGGGGCGTCGGGTTGGCGGCGGGCATCAAGCAACTGCTCGACGCGCTCGGCTACCAGATCCCCGCCCGTGGCTTGGCGCTCGAGACGCCCACCGTGGTCGTGACGCTGGTGGCCGGTGTGGCCGCGAGTTTGGTCGCGGCGCTCGGGCCGGCGCTCGGTGCTGGCCGTGTGCCGCCGGTTGCCGCGATGACCGATGCCGTGCTCGAGAAGGTGCGCAACGTGCGCGGCCGGGTGGTGGCGTCCGTCGTCTGCGCGGTTGCCGGTGTCGCGGCGATCGTCGCGGTGATGCTGGGCGGCGATGCGCTGTTGTTGGCGCTCGGTGTGGCTGCGCTGTTCGCCGCCGTGCTGCTGCTGGGGCCGGTGCTGGCACGACCGATCGCACGGTTCATCGGTGCACCGGTGCAGCGACTGCGAGGTGTCACCGGCACGATGGCCCGCGGCAACGTGCAGCGCAACCCTCGCCGCACGGCGCGCACCGCGGCACCCGTGCTGATCGGCGTGGCGCTGGTCACCGGGGCGGCGGTGTTCGCGTCGTCGATCAAGACGCAGATCCGCTCGGCGGTCGGCGAGTCGTTCGTGGGTGACTACGTCATCAACTCGACCAAGGGTGGCTCGGTCAGCCTGGGTCAGGAGTTCATCGACCGACTGAATGCGCTGCCCGAGGTGGGCACGGCCACCGGTCTTGCACTCGCCCGTGGGGTGGCCGATGCGGAGGGCAAGCCGGCGTTCGGTGCAGTCATCGATCCGGCGACGGTGGGCGGCCTCATCGACATCGAGTTCGTGCAGGGCGGCATTGCCGACCTCACACCGACCGGTGTGCTGGTCAGCGAGGGCGAGGCGAAGCGACGCGTGCTCGGCGTGGGGGATCCGTTCCCGCTGCGTCTCGACGGCGTGGTGCGCGACCTCACCGTGCAGGGCGTCTACCGCACGTCCGACATCGTCCGCACGTCGCGTGTGTACCACCGCGACACGTTCGTGGGCACCAGCATCTCCACCCCGGCGGGCTTCGTGTCGCTGACCCGGGCACCCGGAGTCGACGACCTGAGGTTCAGGGAGGTCGTCGGGGCCGCTGCCACCGACTACGGCATCGGCGAACTGCAGGACAAGCAGGAGTTCATCGAGAGCCGTGCCGACCTCGTCGACCGCAGCCTGGCGTTCATCTACGGCCTGCTGTTGCTGAGCATCGTGATCGCCACGTTCGGCATCGTCGTCACCCTCCTGCTGGCCGTGCACGAAAGGCGCCGGGAGATCGGGCTGTTGCGGGCGGTCGGCATGACTCGTGTGCAGGTGCGCACCACGGTTCGATGGGAGAGCGTGATCACCTCGGTGTACGGGGCGTTCGTCGGTGTGGCGATGGGTCTGGTGCTGGGCTGGGTGGTGATCGTGGCGCTCCGCGATCAGGGTCTCGACAGGTATTCGGTGCCGGTGTCGACGGTCGCGTGGATCATGGTGTTGGCCTTCGTGGCGGGGGTTGCCGCGGCGGTCGTGCCCGCCTGGCGTGCCACCCGACTCGACGTGCTGCGCGCGATCGCCGCGGACGGCTGACGATGGAACTCTCGGAACCGCTGGCGCAGTTCCTTCGGGAACGGCACATGGGAGTGCTGGTCACCTTGCGCTCCGACGGCTCACCCCATGCTGTTCCGGTGGGGTTCACGCTCGAGGGCTCGGTCGTGAGGGTCATCACCTTCGCCGGCTCGGTGAAGGCGCGCAACGCGGCCCGGGGTGGACGCGCGTCGATCACCCAGCACGACGGGGCGCGCTGGGTGACCTTCGAGGGAACGGTGTCGTTGACCGACGACGCCGAGGCCGTGGCTGCGGCGGTGCAGGGCTACACCGAGCGGTATCGCCCTCCGAAACAGCGGACGGATCGAGTCGTGGTGCACATCGCCGTCGACCGCACCCTCTCCGCCGCCTCCCTGTCCCGAGGAACTTGAGTTCGCGTCAGCGGTTGGGCTGGGGAAGCACTCGGAGGTAGGGCTTCACGGTCTTCCAGCCCTGCGGGAACAGCTGCTTGGCCTCGTCGTCGCTCACTGCGGCGCCGATGATGACGTCGTCGCCGTCACGCCAGTTGGCGGGCGTGGCCACCTTGTAGCCGGCGGTCAGCTGCAGACTGTCGATGACCCGCAGGATCTCGTCGAAGTTGCGGCCAGTGCTGGCCGGGTAGGTGATGGTGAGCTTCACCTTCTTGTCGGGACCGATGACGAACACCGAGCGCACCGTCAGGGTGTCGTTGGCGTTCGGGTGGATCATGTCGTAGAGGTCGGCCACCTTGCGCTCGGGGTCGCCGATCATGGGGAAGTTCACCGGGGTGCCCTGCGTCTCGGCGATGTCTTCCTCCCACTTGACGTGGCTGTCGACCGGGTCGACGGAGAGGCCGATCACCTTCACGTTGCGCGTGTCGAACTCGGGCTTGATGCGGGCCACGTAGCCGAGTTCGGTGGTGCAGACGGGGGTGAAGTCCTTCGGGTGGCTGAACAGCACGCCCCACGAGTCGCCCAGCCACTCGTGGAAGTGGATGTCGCCCTGGGTGGTGGGTGCGGTGAAGTCGGGGGCGATGTCGCCGAGACGGACGGTCATGGCGGATGTCTCCCTGTTCGTGGGCGGAGCCGGTGGTCGGCAGCCGGTCGGATCGGTGTGCGAGCAGCGTACCGTAAATGCCGACTCAAACGGTCGGGAATTCGTGCTCGAAGATTGACACTCGCGGACCTTGCGTGGTGGAGTGGCGGCATGAGCGACGAGATCACCCCAGCACAGCACCGGCGCCTTGCCGTCACATGCAACAACTCTACCTGGGAGGTCATGGACGCCGAACGCACCCCGGCGAACGACGAGGAGATGTTGCGCCGCGCCTACGCCGCCGCCTACCACTGGCAGCGGGCGGAGGGCACGGGCCCCCAGAACGAGGCCCGCGCCGTGTGGCTGCTGTCGAGGGCGCACCGATTGGCAGGTCACCCTGAACTGGCCCTGCACTATGCCGACGCGTGCATCACGGTCTGCGGCGAGCATGACATCGCCGACTTCGACCTGGCCTACGGGCACGAGGCCAGGGCGCGTGCGCTCGCATCGCTGGGACGCGACGGTGAGGCGGCCGCGGCGTGGGCCGCGGCGAAGGCCGTGCCGGTGGCCGACCCGGAGGACCGGGCCGTGCTCGAGGCAGACCTGGCGGAAGGACCGTGAGCATCCCGGTGTCGGCGGAGGAGTTGGGCGCCACGCTCGCCGAGCACCCGTGGGGTTATCTCGTGAGCGTCGGGGCGGAGGGGTCCGCCCACCTGGTGGCGCTGCCGACCCGATGGGCCGACGGAGTGCTGCTGGCAGAGGCAGGTCGCGGCACGAGGGCGAACGTCACCGACCGTCCGGAGGTGACGTGGGCCTTCCCGGGGGCTGACGGAACGGCGTACAGCCTGATCGTCGATGGCAGGGCCGAGGTGGTCGGCGACCTCATCAGGGTGCACCCGGTGAGGGCCGTGCTGCACCGACCGGCGTTGCGCGACTGAACGGGTCGAGCGCTCAGCCGAGGTCGCGCAGGTCGATGCCGAACTTGGCGGTGAAGTCGTCGTAGTAGGCGTCGTCGTCGTCCCATGCACCGAGTGCGACCCAGTCGGCGTCGTCCATCGTGGCCCGGGCCGACACGATCTCGGGCCCGGCCCAACTGACCGCGTAGCGCAGTTGCGGCTCGTCGGTGGTGACCGCGTGGTGGATGAGCGCCGCGACCTCCATGGGGTCGGTGGCGTGGGCGAGGCCCGCTGCGTAGAACTGGAACAGGCGTCGATACGCCGCGTCGTAGGCGCCACTCTGGTTCGGCGCATCGATGTTCTTGGCGAAGATGGCGCTCTTCGTCACGCCCGGCTCGATGATCACCACGCGGATGCCGAAGGGGGCCAACTCCTGCGCCAGCCCCTCACTGAGCCCCTCGAACGCCCACTTCGACGCCACGTAGGGCGACTGGGCGATGGCGGCGATGCGGCCGGCCACCGAGGTGATGTTCACCACGGCGCCCCGGCGGCGCGAGCGCATGCCCGGCAGCACCTGCTGCAGGCAGCGCACCGCGCCGCACAGGTTCACGTTCATCACGTCGAGGTACAACTCGGGCGGGCATTCCTCCGCCACTGCGTTACCGCCGACGCCGGCGTTGTTGACGAGCACATCGACCACGCCGCCCGTTGCGGCGAGGATCTCGGCGAACCCGTCGCGCACGGACTGGTCGTCGGCCACGTCGAGTTCGACGAGGTGCACCGTCACGCCCATCTGCTCGGCCGCGGCCTGCAGCTTCGCTGCCTTCCCGACGCTGCGGACGGTGCCGTAGACGGTGTGCCCCTGTGCGGCGAGGTGCAGTGCGGTGGCGCGGCCGATGCCGCTGTTGGCGCCGGTGACGACGGAGATGGTGCTCATGCCCCCGGATCGTAGGGGTGCGGATCGAACTCCTCGAACCAGATCGGTTCGGGTTCGCAGGCGATGGCCATGCTGCGCACGTTGTCGCCGTCGGTGATGAGCACGTCCATCAGCAGCAGGCCCTGGGCGAGGTGGATACGGCGCAGGGCCTCGAAGCCTTCGCGGTCGTGGTCGTCGGGCGGGCCGGGGGCCACGGTATCGCGCAGGACGATGTCGATCGTCTGCGAGAACCGGAGGTCGCAGTCGTCGGGTAGCACCGCCCCGATCAGCAGGCCCACCTCGGCAGGCGGGTCGAGCAGCAGGCCGGCCACGTGCCGCCGCTCGTCGAGCAGCAACAGCGCCTCGTGCTGCACGGGCAGCTCGCGGATGTCCATCGCCAGCATCACGGCCTCGCGGAACGACGGGACGAGGATGGGCTCGTCGGGTGGTGGCACGAGCACGCTGAACTCGTGGTCGTTGGCGCTGAGGCGATGCGACGGTTGACGGCGGCGCGGCAACCGCAGGCGCGGGGCGAACGGCATGTGGACCTCCCGGAACGGGGTGGTGGATTGTTCCGGGGGAAGCCGTGAGGCGGGTGAATGTATCGGGTGCTAGAGCAGTTCCGACACGCGCGGCGAGATGTCTTCGGGTGTCACCATCGGGTTGAACCGTTCGACGACGTTGCCGTCTCGGCCGACGAGGAACTTCTCGAAGTTCCACGTGATGTCGCCGCCGCCGGCCTGCTCGCGCAGCCACTGGTAGAAGTCGCATGCGTCATCGCCGTTCACGTCGATCTTCGAGAACATCGGGAAGTTGGCGTCGTACTTGCTGGTGGCGAATTCGAGGATCTCGGCGTCGGTGCCGGGTTCCTGTGCACCGAACTGGTTGCACGGGAAGGCCAGGACGGTGAAGCCGGCCTCCGCGTGCTGTTCCTGGAGCGTACGCAGACCTGCGTACTGGCCCGTGAGGCCTCAATAACTGGCGACGTTGACGATGAGGCACACCTTGTCGCGGAAGTCGGACAGGCTCACCTCTTCGCCCGTGATGGACCTCATCGAGAGGTCGTACATGTGGCTCATGCGGCCACCCTAGTCGGCTCGGCGGTGCCACCGCTCGCTGACCCTGCTGCCGAGCACCAGCAAGGGGAAGGCGAGGCCGATGAAGGCGGCGCCGAGCACGTAGGCCCACCAGCGGGTGACGGGCAACTCGAACAGGTCACGGCTGCGCGGGAACAGGAAGGCGATCACGAAGAGCGTGGACATGACCGAGACGATCGCGATGCGCAGCGGGTTCCACGGCATGGCCGTGCGAGCCAGGTTGATGAGGGCGACCCCGCCGGCCACCATCACGGCGATGGTCTTGGCGTGCCCGGCGTCGATGCCGTCGTCGAGTTGCACGAGCGCGAACACGCCCATCGTCGCCGCGGCGATCACGACGCCTGCCGGCACCGCCCGCCCCAGTACGCGACGCAGGAAGCCCTCCTGTACCCGCTGGTCGTTGGGCTCGAGCGCGAGGAAGAAGGCGGGTGTGCCGATCGTGAGCCAACTGATGATCGTGAGGTGGATGGGCTGCAGCGGGTAGGCCAGGGCCACCACCCCGGTCAGCAGCGACAGCACGATCGAGTAGACGGTCTTGGCCAGGAACAGGCTGGCCACGCGTTCGATGTTGTTGATGACGCGGCGTCCCTCGGCCACGACCCTTGGCAACGCCGAGAAGTTGGAGTCGAGCAGCACGAGTTGAGCGACACCGCGGGTGGCCTCGCTGCCCGAGGCCATGGCGATGCCGCAGTCGGAGTCCTTCAGGGCGAGTACGTCGTTCACGCCGTCGCCGGTCATCGCCACCGTGTGGCCCTGGGCCTGCAGTGCCTTCACCATTGCCCGCTTCTGGTGCGGGGTCACCCGGCCGAACACGGTCGACCGTTCTACCGCTGCCGCGAACTCGGGCGTGCTGTCGTCGGGCAGGCCCGTGGCGTTCACGTTGTCCTGCCAGCCGGCGAGGCCGGCCCGACGCGCAACGGCGCCGACCGTGACGTTGTTGTCGCCGCTGATGACCTTGACGGTCACCCCCTGATCGGCGAAGAACCGCAGTGGGTCGGGAGCATCGGCGCGCACGATGTCCTCCAGCAGCACGAGCGCACGCGGGGTGACCTCGGGCAGGCTGGCATCGCCGTCGGCGAAAACCGACTCGGTGCTGGCGAGCACGAGCACGCGCTGGCCATCGGCAGCGTGCCGCTCGACCTGGTCTCGGAGTTCACCGGCGTATGCGGTGGTGAGCACGTTCTCCGGCGCGCCGAGGATCCAGTTGCCGTGGCCCTCGAAGCTCATCGCGCTCCACTTGCGGGCGGACGAGAACGGCACGCGCCCCACCACGGTCCAGTCAGCGGTTGAAGCGGAGTGCTGGCCGGACGAATGGTCGAGGTGGGCCCTCACCGCGAGCGACGTCGCGTTCGGGTCGGGGTCGAGGTGGGCGAGTGCCGCGAGCGCCGAGTGGGCATCGTCGGGGTCGCCCGCGAGATGGTCGATCGCGGCGACCTGCAGCGAGCCCTCGGTGATGGTGCCGGTCTTGTCGGCGCACAGCACGTCGACGCGGGCGAGCACCTCGATGGCCGGCAGTTCCTGCACGAGGCAGCGCCGCTTGGCCAGGCGCACCACGCCGACGAAGAACGCCACGCTGGTCAACAGCACCAGACCCTCGGGCACCATGCCCACCAGTCCGGCGACCGTGGAGATGATGGCCTCGCGCCAACCGGCGCCGCGGCGGAAGAACTGGCTGCTCGCCAGCAGCAGGCCGACCGGGATGATGAGGTAGCCGACCCAGGTGACGATGCGGTTCACGTCGTTGCGCAGCGGTGAGTTCACGAGCGTGAACCGACGGGCCTCCTCGGCCAGCTTTGCCGCGTAGTTCTCCGCACCGACCTTGGTCACGACCATTCGACCGGTGCCGGCCACCACTGCGCTGCCGCTCAGCACCTCGTCGCCGACGCCCTTCACCACGGGGTCGGCCTCGCCCGTCAGCAGCGACTCGTCGATCTCGAGGTTGTCGTGCACCAGCACGGTGCCGTCGGCGACCACCTGTGCGCCGGCGCGCAACTCGATCACGTCGTCCTGCACCAGTTCGTGCACCTGCAGTTCGCGGATCGCACCGTCGCGCACCGCGTGCGCCCGGGGTGCGTTGACCACACTGAGGGTGTCGAGCACCTTCTTGGCGCGCAGTTCCTGGTACACGCCGATCACGCTGTTCACAACGATGACGCCGCCGAAGAGCGCGTTCTTCGGCGAACCGGCAACCAGCACCATCGCGGCGAGCACGCCCACCACCACGTTGATCGGGGTCAGCACGTTGCCGCGCACGATCTGCGAGACGGTGCGGGTGGGCGCCTTGGGAACGTCGTTGGTGAGGCCGCGTGCGACGCGGTCGGCCACCTCCGCAGCGGTGAGGCCGATGGAGGGGTCGGTGGTGGCAAGGGTCACCCCGCCGACGCTAGTTGCTGCGCGGCCCCACGGGCTCGGGAGTGCGGGCAGGGGTGACGCCCCGGAACGACGGCCTCGCCAGCGGTGCTACCTTTCGCGCGTCCAGGCGGGGGCCGGGGCAGGGAATCGGGGAGGTTCGCATGTCTGCTGTTGCACTCGGCCAGGACGGTTGGCTGTACCGCATCGTGTTGCTGCTGCACATCGTCGCCAGCATCGTCGGCTTCGGTGGCGTGGTGCTGAACGGCATCTATGCCGCTCAGTCGCAGAAGCGGCCCGGGCCGGAGGGCCGGGCGGTCTCGGAGGCCAACTACGCGGTGTCGATGATCGCGGAGAAGTTCATCTACGTCGTCCCGTTGTTGGGCATCGCATTGGTCCTGCTGAGCAAGGACGCGTTCTCGTTCGGCACCACGTGGGTGTGGCTGAGTCTGGTGCTGTACGTGCTGGCGGTGGGCGTGTCGCACTCGGTGATGCTGCCGGGGCATCGTCGGATGAACGCGCTGATGCTCGAGATGGAGCAGGGCGCACCGCCCGCAGGCGGGCCGCCGCCGCAGGTCGCCCAGCTCGAGGCGATCGGCAAGAAGATGGCCCCGGCCGCAATGTCGCTGAACCTCGCCCTCGTGGTGATCCTGGTACTGATGATCTGGAAGCCGGGTAGCTGACCCTTGGTTCCTTTGGTCTCGGCCTGAGCGGTTTCGGGCGAGCGCGCCTCATCACTTGCCGGGGGTGCCCCAGGCAACTGGGTCCCCGCTCAGCTCGTGGTAGAGCGCGCACATCACCGAGCCCAGCCACGGCACCAGCAGGGCTCCGAAGACACCGGCGATGAGGTTCACCAGCGCGAACGACGCGCCGGTGAGCAACAGCACCACCGTGCCCGTGAGCGGCCCCGGCACCGTTGCCACCAGGAATGCCAGCAGCGTGACGACCCCCACCCGCCAGCGGCTTCGTTTCGTCAGCCGGTACGACCGGCCGACGGCCTGCCGCGGACGCAGCCCCTCGAACGCGGCAGCCGAAGGCGCGATGCCCCATGCCAGGAGCAGCGTGATGCCCACGACCGGCACGACAGTGGCCACCAACACGACCGCGGTGACGGGGGCGGCGGTGCGCAGAGCGGTGCTGCGCAGGCCGCGCCGCAGCGGACCCTCGGTGCTGTCGGTGCCGTCGCGCAGGTCGCGCAGCAGCGTGACGGTCGACGCCGATGCGATCACCGACACCGCGATGCTGGCGATGCTGCCGAGCAGGAACACCAGGCCCGTGGTCTCGTCGCCGGGTATCAGCAGCAGCAGTGACTGCACGGCGGCGATGCCCATGCCGCCGAACAGCACGAAGGCCGAGATGGGCATGAACCTGCGCCGGTTCGAGCGGAGTTGCGCCGAGGCCCTGCGCATGATGGGCATGTTGCTGCGAATGGCCCACCCGATCAGCACGGCCGCGAGGGCGAGCACCCCGATGACCGCCCATGGCTGCCGCAGGAACCGGATGAACAGTAACGACCCCTGTCGCGATGCCGAGCAGAAGAAATCGGTCACGGCGCTGCCTCGTGCGGGCAGGCTGATGCTCGATGACCGACCGTTGTCGTTCATCCATCCGATCGGGTTCGTCCACTGCGTCTTGGTGTTCGGCCCGGTGGGGCCGTTGTTGAAGGCGGGTTGCCGCTCGCCCCAACGCCCCTCCCATGCGAGCCACGCGAACGGGTCGTCGGCCCCCGTCACCTCCGCCGGCAGCAGCACCACCTCGGGCTGCAACGACTCGGACGGGCCGAGGGTGTTGTCGCAGCCGAACCCGGCGGACGCGCTGGCGCCGAACCACCGGTCGCTGGAGTAGTAGGTGGCATGGGAGCCTGCGCTGGGGTGCACCACCGGGTGCCCGTTGCGGCTCTCGAGCCGATCGAAGCTGCGGCGCTCGGCCCCTTCGTGCTGGGCTGCGGCGAGTTCGACGGGGTCGACCTCGAGCGCTTGATCGGCCGTCGTCGTGTCGAAGACCAGCTGGAACATCTCCCAGTCGCCCTCGTGCTTGTCGTTCCAGTCGTTGAACACCCAGAACAGCCAGTACTGCAGCACCAAGGCATCGGGTTCCTCGGGGTCGGAGACGACACGGGCGTAGACGCTCGGCGGCCGACTCTCGTTGATCTGCCGGAACCAGCGCTCGTAGTCGCAGTTCGGCTCGAGCGCGTTCCCGGGGAAGTCGAGGTGCGCGTCGGCGGGGGCGGCGTACAGGTCGGCGGCGTTCGGCGCGGAGGTGATCACCGTGCCATCGGCGGAGCGCAGCACGACATCGTCGCGGCCCAGCACCGTCTCCACTCTGGTGGGAAGGTAGGGCTCGCCGGGGCCGCACTCGGTGGGCTGCTGTTGCACCTCGACGAACGGCGCCCACTTCTCGGCGAGTCGTTGTTCGGCGCTGGTGTCATCGGCGGCCGCCGGAGCGGCGACGACGAGCAACGGCAGGAGCATCGTCGACATCAGGGCCGACAACAGGGCCGACCATCTCGCCGCAGTGCGCCCGGCTGCGGGTCCCTTCGAGGTCCGATCGTCGCTCACGGCTCGTCGGGTTCCGCCGGCCGGCGCAACTGGCGGCCGGCAACGGAGCGCATCGCCAGACCGACCAGCAGGAACGCCCCGGCGAACCACGCGAGAGTGGCCGAAGCCCCGGTCTCGGGGATGACGACCGGTGGCTCGTCACCGAACACGGTGAACGGGTCCCCGCCGCGCAGGGTGCCGTGACCGCTGGCCGTGCACGACAGGATTGCCGAGTAGTCGCTTCCGGGAACGGCGTCGGCGGGGATGCCGAGCGTCGCCTCGGCGATGCCGCCGGTGACCGTCGTGCTCGCGGAGGCCACCACTGGGCCGTCACCGCCGGGCCCGATGACCTCGAACGTGGCCGACGAACCCTCGTCGCAATCCATGCTGTCGACCGTGAGCGTGACCTCGGTTCCCGGCCCTGCCCCGAGCGTTCCGTAGGGGCTGACGAACCAGTGCTCGCCAACGGGCGGGTACACGGTGACCTTGTTGGCCTCGGAGGTGGCAGTGGTGTAGTCCCAGCACGTGGCGTTGAACCACAGGGTCTCGCGATCCGTGGTCGGCGTGTAAGTGAAATGGAAGCCCGTGGCGTCCTGCACCACGCCCACAGCCACCGGGTCGAGCGGCAGGGTCATGACCGGGCTCTTCGGCAAACCGTGCGTGGTGAAGGACAGCGTGGTGATGGTGAGCCCTGTGGGGCAGAAGTTCGCGGTGACGGTGACGGGTTCGCCTCGGTGCACCTTGGTGCTGTCGACCTCGATCGATGGGCCGCCGGCACGGGCGGGTGAGGCCACCGAGATGGTCCACACAACCAACGCCGCGGCGGTGGTTGCCATGAGCCGTCGCATGGGGTCACCCTACTCAGCGCCTCCTCGGGCGGTGCCGGATGGCCCCGTGCGACACCGACCGATCTACGCCTGTTCGGCGATGTGCTGGTCCGGCCGCACCGGCACGATGTCGTCGGGTCCTTTCGCCATGGTCGTTCCCCACCAGTCGTCGGGGTCGTCGAAGTCGTGCCCGGCGCGCACGTCGGCGTCGGTGCGGTCCGGCCCGCCGATCGTGACGTGTCGGTCGAGCGGCACGAGGTCGAGCGTCGAGATCGGCGTGCCCGAGCGGCGCACCCAACCGTGGGGCAGTCGGCAGCCGGGCAGCGACGATGGCGTGTAGGTGCGGATCACGGTGTCGTCGAGTGGCGGCGGCTGCGCGCCGTAGCGGTAGCCGAGTTGCAGGCCGAGCATGTCGAAGTGCGTGGCCTGGTGGCCGATGGCCTCGTCGAGGCCGGGCCGGCCGGGGGTGGCGAGCGCCTTGAACACCTCGCCCATCCGCATCGCGTTCTCCAGGCTCGCCTGGGCGTTGCGTGCCGCAACCGGGCGGCGCTCCGTCTCGTAGGAATCCAGCAGGGAATCCGGCGCCGACCCACGCATCACGTACGACAGCTTCCACGCCAGATTGTGTGCATCGGCGACGCCGGTGTTCAGCCCCATGCCGCCCGACGGCGGGAACCGGTGCGCGGCGTCACCCAGCAGCAGCACCCGGCCATGGCGGTACCGCTCGGCGAGTTGCGACGTCATCATCCAACTGCTGGTGCCCAGCACCTGCACATCGACGTGCTGTTCCATGGCGCGGTACAAGTGCTGCTCTGCATCGTCGCGGTGCGGACACATGTACACCCATTCGTCGCCGTTGCCGTGCGACACGAAGGTGCCCCCGCTGGCCGGGTCGCACACCCAGTACAACACGCCACGGTCGGCACCGATGAGCGGCGAGAGGTCAGCGCGGAAGTGCACCATCGAGAACCGCTGCAGTTGGTCGGGCCCCTGCATGGAGATGCCACACGAACGGCGGACCGGGCTGCCTGCGCCGTCGCACCCCAGCAGCCATGCCGACTCGACGGACGCCGTGCCGCCGCCGTGTGCGAGGGTCGACACCACGGCGCCACCCGTGTCGTGGCGTGCAGTCCATTCGGTCGAGTACTCCACCGTGATTCCACGCTGGGCCAATTCGTGCACCAGCATCGGCTCCAGCAGGTGCTGCGAGAGGTTGCGCAGCGGCGTCGGGGTGATGGCCAACTGGTCGTCGCCCTGCTGCTCGTACTGCAGTCGGCCGTACACCTCGCCGCCGAGGCGGTGCACCCAGTGGACGAACCCTGCGTGCTCGGGTGATTGCGCGGCATCCCTGATGGCCTGCACGTCGAGGCCCGCCTGACGCCAGATCTCGAACGTGCGGGCGTTGATCACGTGCGCGGCTGGGGCCCGCTGGGCGGTGGGGCGACGGTCGACCACGCGCACCGTGTGGCCGAGTTCGTGCAGCAGCAACGCCGTGGTCAGACCCACGGGCCCGGCCCCCACGACGAGCGCGTCGACGTGGCCCTTCACATCAGCCCGGCGTACGACCCGCCGTCCATCTGGATGTTCTGCCCGCTCACGTAGCCCGACTGCGCGGCGCACAGGAACGCGCACATGTCGCCCACCTCGTGCGGCCGGCCCAGACGCTTGGCGGCGATCGACTCGGCCATCTCCTCGTAGGCCTGTTCGACGGTGATGCCCTTGTGCCTCGCGGTCAGCTTGGCCATCTGCTGCTGGCGGCCGGTGTCGATGCGTTCGGGCAGCAGGTTGTTGATGGTGACGTTGGCGTGTGCCACCTCGCGGGACAGTCCTTTCACCACCGACGTCAGCGCCGTGCGTGCAGCCGACGACAGACCCATCGGGGGCATCGGGGTCTTCACCATCGCGGAGGTGATGTTCACGATGCGGCCGAACCGGCGATCGACCATGCCGTCCATCACGTCGCGGATCATCAGCACTGCGGCCAGCAGGTTCGCGTCGAGCGCGGCGATCCAGGCCTCGCGGTCCCAGTCGCGCAGCCGTCCGGGGGGAGGGCCACCGTTGTTGTTCACGAGGATGTCGGGGTTCGGGCACGCCTGCAGCAGAGCGGCTCGGGTGCTGTCGAGCGCGATGTCGCCGGCCACCGCGGTGACAGCGGCGCCCGCGCCGCGGAGTCGGTCGGCGGCCTCGGCGAGCCGGGCCTCGTCGCGGCCGTTGATGGTGACGTGCACCCCCTCGCGGGCCAGCGACTCGGCGCACGCGAAGCCGAGTCCGGAACTGGAGGCAGCGATGATCGCCATGCGACCGCTGATGCCGAGATCCATCGTGGTGCTCCTGACGTGGTGTGGGTGCCTGGGGGCGATCGTACGCATCCGAGCCGGTCGACATCGGCGTGCGGCTGTAGCAGACTCACCGCCGCGGGTAGGGGTGTCGCGCGACTCGAGAGATGAATTCGTCACGGCTGCCGTGCTGGCTCGTGACCGGCGCGAGCGGCTCGACGCGCTCATCGTCGGCACCGTTGCCAGCGAACTGCCGACCGCTGCGACCGTCACGGCGGTCATCTTCTTCGTCTTCGGCGTGATCGACGCATGGATGAATCCGGCGGAGGCGGGCTGGCGTCTCGCGACGTCGGAGGTGCCGGCGGCGGCGCTGGCGGTGTGTGCGTGGTTGAGCTCGCGTGGCCGCAACCTCGAGTCGTTCCGCTCGGGTTCCTCGACGGTGTTGGTCGCCACCGACATCGCGGCCCGCGGCATCCACGTCGACGAGGTGGCACTGGCGGTGCACGTCGACCCGCCGGCGGAGCACAAGGCCTATCTGCACCGGTCCGGTCGCACCGCGCGTGCGGGCACCGAGGGCACGGTGGTCACCATCGTCACCCCCGATCAGGCCGACGACGCCCGCAAACTGGCGAAGGCCGCGGGCATCCAGCCACAGGTCACGAAGGTGACCCCCGCTCACGAACTGCTGGTGGCCCTGGCGCCGAATCGCCGTCCGTGAATCCCGCCGGGCGGGGCTGGGTAGTCTGCGGCAATGTCGCAGCGGCCCCATCCGCTCCTGGGTCGACGGGCGGAGGCTGCGGTCGTCACCTCCGCCGCTGCGTCGGTGCAACGGCAGGGTGCGGCACTCGTTGCCGTGGTCGGCGAGCCAGGTGTCGGCAAGACCTCGGTGCTCGGCGAAGCCGTCGCGATACTGGAAGGGCGCGGCTTTCGCACGATGCGCGTCGCCCTCAGCGAGGTCGAGGCCCATCTCACGTGGGCGGGCATGCGCCTGCTGTGCGGCGATGTGACCGAACAGGAACTCGATGAACTGCCTGAGGGGCCCAGCCGGGCGCTGAGGTCGGTGACGGGCAGGGGCGACCCGTCGGGTGTCGACGCGTCGATGGTTGCGTTCGCCCTCGCCGAGGTGGTCGGTCGGCGCGCTGCGCACCAGCCGTTGCTGTTGGTGGTGGATGACCTGCACTGGCTCGACAGGGCCACGGCTGGTGCATTGGCCTTCGCGATCCGCTCGTCGGCCACCGCCCCCGTGCTGACGCTCGTGGCCCATCGCGCCGTGGCGCTGGCGATGGAGCCGGACCGCCTGCTGGCGGCCGACCGCACCTGGCGCATCGAGGTGCCCGGTCTCTCGGTTGCCTCCGTGCACTCGCTGCTGCGTGACCGGGCGGGGGTGAGGCTCGGCCGGCCCGATGTGCTGCGGGTGCACGCGGCGACGGGCGGCCACCCGCTGCACACCCTCGAGATCGGACGCCTGATCGCTGCCGGCGCCTCGCTCGAGGAAGCGCTGGTGCACCCGTCGGCGTACTCGCTGATCGGGGCGCGGATCGAATCGCTGCCGGGCGACACCCGCACGGTGCTGCTCGCTGCAGCGATCGCCACCCAACCGTCGCTCGACCGCATCCGCAGGGCGCTGCCCGGGCGCGATGTGGAATCGGAGCTGTCGGTGGCGGTGCGACAACAGTTGGTCGACGTGCGCGGCGGGGCAGTGGTGTTCGCCCACCCGCTCGGCCGGTCGGCCGTGGTGGCAGCGGCGACACGTGCCGAACGCAGGGCGATGGAACTGGCGCTCGCCGAGACCGCCGATGATGGGGACGAACGGGTCGCCCTGCTCGTCGCGGCCGCCGACCGACCGGATGCAGCCCTCGCCGCCGACCTCGACGAGGCCGTCGAACGGTGCGTCGACCGGGGTGACCTGCAGGGTGCGCTCGAGCTGGCCCAGCGGGCTGTCGCGCTCACACCGGAGACGGCCGTGGCCGACCGCATCGAGCGTCTGCTCACCGCCGCCGACGTCGCAACGGCGGCCGGGGACCTGGTGCAGCCGGTGCTGCTGGCCGAGGCCGCCGAATCGCTCTCCGACGACGTGGAGGTGCACTTCCGCGCCGGGGTGCTGAAGGTGCTGGCGGTCGGCAATGCGGGTGACCACGACCGGGCGGCTGCGTTCATCACCGCGCTGCTGCCGCAGCTGGCGCAGCACCCGGCGAAGCGTGCCCGTCTGCACGATCTCCGTTCCCAGTTGATGGCCAGTTTCGACGCAGTGGAGGCAGAGACAGCGGCGACCGCCGCGGTTGCCGCCGCTGCCGAGACCGGTGACGAGGCGTTGATCGTCCGCGAGACCGCGCAGTTGATGATGCGCCGTGTGCTGGCCGGTCGTCCGGTCGACCTCGACGAGGTGGAACGCATCGCGGCGACGCTGCCGTTCGACTCGGTGACCAAGGACTGGCTGGCCGACGTGCTCACGTTCTGTGATCGTTCCGAGGCGGCGCTGCAGATCAGCCTCGTGCAACTCGAGGAATACCAGCGCAGCGGCCAGGTGCATTTCGAGGCGCCGGTGAGGTCACGCATCGTCGGCGACCTGATCGCCCTCGGCCGTTACGAGCAGGCGCTGCAGCAGGCCGACGCCTGGTTCGACCTGCAGGTGATGATCCACGGGGTCTCGGCCGCCCCCTCGAGATCCGACGTGGCGTATGCCCTGGCCCTGCGAGGTGAGGTCGAGCGGGCGCTGCACGACATCGTCGCCGCAGAGCAGGAGGCGATCACGCCGATCAACAAGCTCGACGTCGCGAGTCGTGCGTGCGAGCTCTTCGGGTTGCTCGAACGGTGGGCGGATGCCGCGGATCGTGCAGAGGTGGCCCGGGCGCTCGCAGCCTCGATCTCCGTGGGGGCGTTGGGCGTCTTGCCGTTCCGTGCGGTGGGGGTCGAGGCCCTCGTCAACCTGCGGTGCCTCGACGAGGCGCACGACCACGCTGTCGAACTCGAGGCGATTGCCGCCGCGAACCGCGAGCCGAGGGGGCCGGGTGAAGTGGCGAGGGCGCGGGCCGTGCTGGCAGCGGCTGCGGGTGACCAGCCTGCCGCCGCCGCGCACTGGCGTTCCGCAGTGGAGGTGTTCGCTGCGATCGGGTTGCCGCTCGAACGTGGCCGCTGCGAGTTCGGTCTCGGTGCGGCGCTGCGTCGGCAGGGCAAGCGGGCAGAGGCGGCGCAGTGGTTGAACACGGCGCGGGAGACGTTCGAGGCGCTCGGCGTGCCGCTGCTGTTGTCGCGAGTCGATGCCGAGATCCAGCGCCTCGGGGTGCAGCGGGCGGCGAGCGCCAACGACCTCACGCCCACCGAGCAGCAGATCGTCGACCTCGTGGTGGCCGGCCGTTCGAATGCGGAGATCGCCACGGCGCTCGTGGTGAGTCTGCGCACCGTCGAGTCGAACCTCACACGGGTGTACCGCAAACTCGGGGTGAAGTCGCGCACGGCGCTGGCCGCCGCGTCTCGCGGTTCAGCGAGCTGATTCGGCGGCCGCGCCGCCGCGCACCAGGTGCCGCATCGACACGAGGCGGATCCGCGGACGCACCGGGCGGACCACGGCCGGCGCCGTGGCCGGCGCCGTCGGGCGAGTCGTGCTGGCTGCGGCGCGGGCGAGGCGGCGGTCGTCGCGGTGCTGCTGGCGGCGCTCGAGGTATTCGACCAGGGAGTTGAAGGCGAAGTGCTGCGTTGTCATGACCCGATCGTGCGCCCGCACGGCAGGCCCCCGCATCGGGGAAAACCACATCCCGAGCCGGGGGCCCCCGCTACGTCACCTCACGAGTTGGCGGGGCGCCGCCTGCGACTTGCGAGGGCCAGACCTGCGCCGACGGCGGTCAAGCCGGCTGCGGCCATCGCCAACCCGGTGCTGGTGGAGCCAGTGGTCGGCAGTCCCGAGCCCGTGGTCTCGGGCGCACCGCTGTAGGCGATGCACGGGTCGTACGGGCTGGTGTCGACTGGGCTGGTGTCGACTGGGTTGGTGTCGACTGAGGTGGTGTCTAAGGTGGTGGCGGCGCCGGAGGTAGCGTCGACGGAGGTGGTGT
>JBJTXX010000119.1:0-1991 GCA_046082485.1 Actinomycetota bacterium | reverse complement strand
CTTGATGATCTCCTCGATGCAGTACTTCGCGTCGCCCACGATCGGCACGTCGGGACGCCGCACCTTGCCCTGCTCGGCGGGGTCGATGTCGACGTGGATGACTTTGGCCTCGGGCGCGAACGCCGAGACCTTGCCGGTGATGCGGTCGTCGAAGCGGGCGCCGAGGTTGATGAGCAGGTCGCTCTTCTGCATCACCGTCACCGCGGTCGCGTTGCCGTGCATGCCGGGCATGCCGAGGCACAGCGGGTGGTTGTCGGGGAAGGCACCACGGGCCATCAGGGTGGTGACGACATGGATGTCGAGCAGTTCGGCCAGTTCGCGCAGCGCCTCGGCGGCACGCGCCTTCAGGATGCCGCCGCCGGCATAGATGATGGGGCGCTCGCTGGCCAGGATCAGGCGGGCGGCCTCCTTGATCATGCGGGGATGGCCCTTGGTGATGGGGCGGTAGCCGGGCAGGCTGTCGGCCACTTCCTCGTCGGTCGGCCAGTACCACTCCATCGTGTTCTGCAGCACGTCCTTGGGCACGTCGACGAGTGTGGGGCCGGGTCGGCCCGTCGTGGCGATGAGGAAGGCCTGGCGGATCGCAAGCGGCAGGTCCTGCGCGGTCATCACCAGTTCGTTGTGCTTGGTGGCGCTGCGGGTGAGGCCGACCGTGTCGCACTCCTGGAACGCGTCGGTGCCGATGGCGGTGGTGGGCACCTGACCGGTGATGCACACCATCGGGATCGAATCCATGTACGCATCCATCAGCGGGGTCACCATGTTGGTGGCGGCCGGACCACTGGTCACCATGGCCACGCCGGGGCGGCCCGTCACGTGGGCGTAGCCCTCGGCCATGTGGCCGGCTCCCTGCTCGTGCCGCACCAGGATGTGGCGGATCGACGAATCGAGCAGCGGGTCGTAGGCGGGCAGGATGCAGCCGCCGGGCAGACCGAAGATGGTCTCCACCTGCTCCATCTCGAGTGCCTTGATGAGGGCCTGTGCCCCGGTCATCTTCATGGTGTTGTCTCCTGGGATTGCTTGCCGAAAAACGAAGAAGCCTCCCGACATTGGGAGGCATGACGCACGCGTATGTGGGCGTGCGTCTACACGAGGACTACTACGAGCTGGAGGGCGGCCGTGCGACGCATCGCCTTCAGTCTGGCAGTGCTGGCGGCGGTTCGCAACCGTCGACCGCAAGTCAGGCGCCGCTGCGCAGCATCCACTTCGGCGCCTCGTCGGGCGCGAGCACTTCGAAGCCGAACCTGCGGTACAGCGATGCCGCACTGCTGGTCACCAGCAGCTGACGCCGCAGCCCGACCAGCGAAGGGTGCTGCTGCGACCATTCGATCATCCACTTGGACAGGCCGAGCCCGCGGTGGGTTTCGTCAATGAACACGTCGCACAGCCACGCGCACGTGGCCCTGTCGGTCACGTAGCGGCAGAAGCCGATCTGCTGCCCGTCGGGCGTGAAGACCCCGAAGTTCAGCGAACCCTCGATGGCACGGCACTGCACCTCGGCAGGGCGGCCCTGCGCCCAGTACGACTGTTCAGCGAGCCAGGTGCACACGTAGTCGAGGTCGAGGTCGGCGTTGTCGTCGGACAGCCAGTGGCCCTCGTCGCGGGTCGATCGCATGCCGGGAACGCACCCCGCGGCCGACTCAGCCGACGGCGGGATTCCGCTGAAGGGCCGCCACGAGGGGGCCGACCGCAGGATGGGTGGCGCCGCCGCGGCGGGTGACGACACTGATGGTGCGGCTCAGGAGGGCGTCCTCGGTAGCGCGCTCAGACGTGGCGAGCCGTGCTCGGCCTGGGCAGTGGGCAGCACCGTCCAACCGAGACCCATCCGCACCATCTCGACGAGCACCTCGGGTTGGTGCGACTCCATCTCCACCACGAGTGGGGCGCCGATCTGGCGGAGGCGACGGTCGATTGCCGTTCGGGTCAGCGAGTCACCGGGGAACAACAGTTACGGACCCCACTTCGAGGGCGCCGCCGCCGTGTCGGCTCCC
>JBJTXX010000118.1:0-9722 GCA_046082485.1 Actinomycetota bacterium | reverse complement strand
GCCAAGAAGACTCCAGCCAAGAAGACTCCAGCCAAGAAGACTCCAGCCAAGAAGACTCCAGCCAAGAAGGCGCCGGCGAAGCGAGCAGGAGCGAAGAATTAGCAGGTCAGCGGCCGGTTCCCTGACTCGACAGGGGCTAGTCGGTTCTGACATAACGAGGATTATGGGCGTTCCGGTCGGGTTCCGATTTCCCTTTGCCGGAGTGGCCGGGCGGCTTCCAGCAGCCAGTCGAGCGTCTCCCGTAGTTCAGCGGCCGTTGCGCCGGCGCCTGCTGCGGCGAGATCCCGCTCGGCGTCGTCGACTGCGCACGCCAGCACGAACAGTTCGTCGTGCAGTTCGTCGAGCTCCGCCGTGGCCACCACCAACTCGCCCTCCCTGAGGTCGAGTTCCCTGGCACGTTGCTGGCCGATCCAGTGCCACTGGCGGCAGGCCTGCGAGCAGAACTTTCGCGGTCGCCCGGTTCGCTGACTCGGCAGCACTCTGCGGCACCTTGTGCACCGCGACCGGTGCTCCCCTTGGTCGCCGGGCACTTTCGTCATGACGAAAGTCTAGGCGTTGGTGGTCACTCGTCGACGAGCATCGACTGTTCGCGCCAGACCGCCTCGGCCGCGTCGAGGCGTTCGGTCGCATGTTGGCGCAGTCGGTCGGCCACGGCGGCCACCACGAGGTCGCAGAACGCAAGCGTTCCCACATGGCTGTCGAAGGGCCCCACTGCATCGGCCCGCATCACGAACGTCGAGCTCGCGTGCCGGGCCAGCGGCGACAATGGCCCGTCGGTGACGGCGGCCAGCCACACCCCCCTGCCGGTTGCCAGCGCAGCTGCCTGCACGACCTGGCGGTCGTAGCGCCGAAGGTCGATGGCGATCAGGGTGTCGCGTGGCCCGAAGCCGGCCACGCGGCGGGCGACCGCCACCTCGGGGCCGTGCAGCAGGTGCACGTCGTCCCTGAGCGCCTCGAGGTCGCCGACCCATTGCCGGGCAACCCCGGCCGAGGCATCGCCGGTGAGGACTCCGACCCTGGAGCCGGTGTCCGACACTCGGTCGACCAGCATGTCCAGCGCCGAGGGGTCGACTGCCTGCAACGTGGCGGTGACGTTCTCGACCGCCAGGGCCAGGTGGCGCTCCATCGAATCCGGTGCCGACTTGCGGCGGATGCGTTCGGCTGCGGGACGCAGTCGGCGGCTGAGGTCTGCTTGCACCGCATGCTGCAGGCCACCGAACCCCTCCACCCCGAGACGGGCGGCGAAGCGCACCACCGTCGCCGCGCCGACACCGGCCTCCTCGGCCACGGCAGCCACCGTGCGGAACGCCACGAGTTCGGGGTTGCGCAGTACGACCGCGGCGACGCGACGCTCGGCCTTGCTCAACTGCCGCTCGATGTTGGCGATCCTCGCGGCGGTGTCCACGCCCCCACCTTACGGCATTCGGTTCTTGATGGAACATCCCTTCCATGTGTATAATCTCTGGAACGCATGAACCCTCAAGGACACTCGATGATCTCGACCACTTCGGAACACGCCGTGCCGCCCATGATCGTGATCCCTGAATGGGACCTGCCCGAGGTGCCCGACCTCGCCGTGGGCGACGAGGCCTTCGTCGCAGCGGCAGGCACTGCCGCGCGCACCATGCCCGAGCAGTTGCACGACGCCCTCGTCGGCTTCGCCGACAGGGCTCCCGATGCCGGTGCGATGCTGCTGCGCGGCCTGCCGATCGGGGCCCTGCCGCCCACTCCCCCTTCACCGGGCACCGCCGAGGGCAAGTGCCGCACGAGCGAGTTCGTGCTGCTCGCCGCGGCCCGCCGTCTCGCCCAACCGGTCGGATACCTGCCCGAACACGGCGGCGACCTCGTCCAGGATCTCGTGCCGGTGCAGGCCACCGCCGACCGTCAGGTGAGCACGTCGTCCAGGGTCGACCTGCTGTTCCACACCGAGGCTGCCTTCCACCCGCACCGCCCGCGCTACCTGCTGCTGCTGTGCCTGCGGGGCGACGAGAGGGCTCTCACCACCTTGGCCTCGATCCGCGAACTGATTCCGGTGATGTGCCCCGACGTCGTCGAGACGCTCTTCGAGCCCCGCTTTCGCACCGCCGTCGACGAGAGCTACCTCGACGGCAGGCCGAACCGCCTAGGGCCACCCGCACCCGTATTGAGGGGTCGGCGAGAGGAACCTTCGATGGTGTTCGACGCCGACCTCATGGTGGGCATCGACGAAGAGGCCGATGAGGCATTGCGGTGCCTGCGCGATGCAACCGAACGGCACCACACCGCGGTGGCGCTGCAGGCCGGCGACCTGCTGGTGGTCGACAACGACGTCGCGGTGCACGGCCGCACCGCGTACCGGCCGCGCTTCGATGGCACCGACCGGTGGCTGCAACGCTCGATGGCCGTGTGTGACCTCGCTCCCAGCGCAGCGGACCGCTCGGGGCGCATCATCACCACCCGTTTCGGCGGATGACCTGCAGTCCTGATTCACTTCTGGCATGACGACTCTCGAGCAGCGCATCGCCACGATGCCGCCTGCACCCCGGTGTGCCTTCGCGAGCGACAACGCTGCAGGCGCCCACCCCTCGGTGATGCAGGCCGTGCAGGACGCCAACGTCGGGCATGCACTCGCCTACGGCAGCGACCCGTGGACAGAGCGTGCGCATGCAGCGCTGCGCGACCTCTTCGGTGAGGCCAGCGAACCGTTCCTCGTGTGGAACGGCACCGGAGCGAACGTGATGGCACTGGCGACGATGGTGCGGCCCGGCGACTGTGTCGTCTGCAGCCAGTGGGCACACATCGCCGTCGACGAGACTGGCGCGCCCGAACGTTCGGTGGGGGCGAAACTTCTGGCGCTGCCGTCATCCGACGCCAAGCTGACCCCTCGCCATCTCCGCGAGCTCGAACACCTGCGGGGCGTGCAGCATCACGCCCAACCCGGTGTGCTCAGTATCACGCAGAGCACCGAACTCGGAACCGTGTACGAGCCGGCTGAGATCGCCGCCCTCTGTGCGACTGCGCACGACATGGGCATGTACGTGCACCTCGACGGGGCCCGCCTCGCCAACGCAGCCGCTGCGTGTGGCGCCGACCGGGCAGCGTTGCGGGCCATGACGGTGGATGCAGGGGTCGACGTGGTCAGCGTGGGTGGTACGAAGGCTGGTCTGCTCGGCGGTGAGGCCGTCGTGTTCCTGCGCACGGAACTCGCAGAGCGCGCGAAGTACGTCCGCAAGCAGGTCAATCAACTGCCGTCGAAGATGCGGTTCGTCGCCGCCCAGTTCGAGGCACTGCTCGCCGACGACCTGTGGATCCGCCTCGCGCAGCATGCCAACCGCATGGCGACACTGCTGCACCAGCGCACTGCGGACATCCCCGGTGTGCGGTTCGACGCCCCACCCGCCGTCAACAGCGTCTTCCCGGTGCTGCCCGTCGAGGTCATCGAACCGCTTCGTGAATGGTGCTTCTTCTGGGACTGGGACGTCAGCCGCAACCAGGTGCGATGGATGGCAGCCTGGGACACCACCGAGGACGACGTGGACCGCTTCGTGGCCGGTGTGCGTCACCTCCTCGCCTGAGCTCCCCGGGCCTCCTGAGTATCTCGTACGAAGAGGGTGGACAGCGCCTCCGCTCATGACGTAGTGTCACGATGCTTGCTGCGTGCAAGTAGCTACCGCGAACTGGGGAGTTCCATGGCAATCGTCGACATCGTCGCTCAGCGCACCGTCACCGGCGAGACGTGGATGCGCGATGCCGAGTGCAAGGGGCTCACTCACCTGTTCTTCCCTACCGCCGCCGAGCGACCCCAGTCGAGGGAGCGTCGCGAGATGATGGCCCGGGCCGTGTGCGGCAGCTGCGCCGTCTTCGCCAAGTGTCGCGAGTTCGCCCGCACCAACCACGAGTACGGCTTCTGGGGCGGCGAGAGCGAGGACGAACGCCACGAGGCGGGGTACCGCCTGATCGCCCCCATCGGGGTGCGTGCACGCGACGCGGTCTGAACCGCCGCATACGATCCACCACGTGACCGAGTCGAAGGCCCACCGGGACGCGATCTCCGCCGCCTGGGCGGCCTACGGTGATGCGCGCATCATCGTGCGCGTGGAAGAGGTCAGTGCCGACGTCTCGACCAACCGTGTGTACCGCCTGCACCTCGACGAAGGGTTCACGCTCGTCGGCAAGGTGTCGTCGTACGGCTCGTACTTCCTGTTCTACGAGGACCACGATCGGCTGAGTCGCTGTGCCACCCTGCTCGAGGGCACGAGGTTCCAGGGCCTGCTCGCCGACGTGTGGCGCAAGAACGACCGCATCTTCACCTGGTACGACCAGCACATGTGGGCCGTGCTCTACGACGACGTGCCGCGGCGCGACAGCCTGCCGCGGGTGCTCTCGCGGGTGCAGGCAGAGAACCTGGCGCGAGAGATCGCCGAGTTCCACCTCGCCTGCACCGACATCGCGCCACGCATTCCCTCCGGTTCGAAGACGATCAAGAGTGACGCCATCCACCTGCTCGACCTGCTCGAGAGCCCCTTCGCCCCACGCAACTTCGACCTGCCACCCGAGTCGATCGGCGTGCTCTGGAAGCACACCCACCGATTCCTCGAACGATTGATCGAGGTCGGTTACGACGAGTGGCCGAAGATCCCGGTGCTCATCGACTGGAACCTCGGCAACTTCTCCGTGGCCCCCGACAGCGGCACTGCTGGCGGCTTCCACCTCTTCAGCCGATGGGACTACGACTGGTTCCGCATCGAGCCGCGCATGCTCGACTTCTACTTCCTCTCGCGGGTCTCGTCGAAGACGGGCGACCGCACGCACTTCACCTACGGTCCGCACACCCTCACCGAACCCACCTTCGTCGCCTTCCTGCGTGCGTACCACGATGTCTTCCCGCTCTCGGCCGAAGAGCGTGCATTCCTGCCCGAGGTCTACCGCTTCTTCATCCTCAACTACGTGGTGCGCGAAGGGGCACGGTTCTTCCGACCCGACCTGTGCACGCAGTTCCGGCGCGACGCGGTGCGCACCTACCTGCCAGCGCTCGAGCGTCTGGACATCACTCCCCTGCTGACGGCCTGAGCGCTGTGCCACGATGGGGCCGTGGACTACACACAGATCACCTCCGAACGCATCGGGCACGTGACCGTCATCACCCTGCACCGCCCGGAGCGGCTGAACGCCTGGACGCCCCGGATGGCGGAGGAACAACAGCACGCCATCGAGGCGGCGAACAACGATCCCAAGGTGGGGGCGATCGTGATGACGGGCTCCGGAAAGGGGTTCTGCGCCGGCGCCGACATGGACGCGACCTTCCAGTCGCGCATCGACGGCGTCGACCCCGGAAACGACACGGCCGGCGGGGTGGGCGGCATGCCACGAGGCCTCGACTGGGTGTCGTTCATCCGCAGCAGCAAGCCGATGGTCTGTGCCGTGAACGGCGCAGCAGTGGGAATCGGCGTCACCATGTGCCTTCCTGCCGACCAGATCATCGCCAGCACGAACGCCAAGTTCGGCATGGGCTTCATCCGCATGGGGCTTGTGCCCGAACTCGCGAGCACACGCCTGCTGACCGCCCGCGTCGGGTTCGGCAGGGCCAGCGATCTTGCCCTCAGCGGCCGCATCATCTCCGGCACCGAGGCCCACTCGATCGGGCTTGCCGATCAGATCGCCGAGCCGCAGGAGTTGCTCGAGCTGGCGACGAGCGTGGCCCACAGTTACGCGGCGAATCCCGACCTTCAGTTGCGGATGACCAAGCAATTGCTCACCGAGAACATGTCCGAGGCAGACCTCTGGACGGCCCAACGTCGGGAGATGCAGATGCTGCAGGAGTGCTGGAAGAGCGACGAACACCGTGAGGCCGTGGCAGCCTTCCGTGACAAGCGGCCGCCGGTGTTCCGGCCGGAGGAGTGACGACCATGTTCGACGTCTGCGTGGTGGGCAGCGCCAACCTGGATCTCGTGGCGACAGTCGACCGCCTGCCCGGCGCCGGCGAGACGGTGCCCGGCACGTCGTACCGCGAGTATCCCGGCGGCAAGGGGCTGAACCAGGCCGTTGCCGCGGCGCGCAACGGCGCCTCGTGTGCTTTCGCCGGCACGCTCGGCCTCGATGATGCAGCCACACTGCTGCAACGCGTGATGCAGGAGGACGGCATCGACACCGAACACGTCGAGCGGGTGAGCCTGCCGACGGGAAGGGCCTTGATCTTCGTGGCGCCGAGCGGTGAGAACTCGATCGTCGTGGTCGGTGGCGCGAACCTCGCCACTCGGGCGGTCGACACTCCCCCGGCGAAGGTGGTGCTCGCCCAACTGGAGGTTCCGGTCGACGCCGTCGAACGAGCCTTTCGCGCAGCCCGAGAGCGCGGTGCCATCACGGTGCTCAATCCGGCACCGGCGAAGGACGTGCCCGATTCGCTGCTGGCCCTGTGCGACGTGCTCACGCCGAACGAGCACGAGGTGGAGTTGCTCGGAGGCGTGGCCCGGCTTCGTTCGCTCGGTGCCACAGCGGTGATCGTCACCCGCGGCGAGCAGGGCGCTGATCTGCACCACGGCGACGAGGTGGTGCGGGTGCCTGCCTTCCCCGTGGAGGCCATCGACGCGACGGGCGCCGGTGACACCTTCAGCGGCGCCCTCTGTGCGCGCCTCGCCTCAGACGACACGTTCTCCGCTGCAGTCCGTTTCGCATCGGCGGCGGCAGCGATCAGCACCACACGCCGAGGCGCCGTGCCATCGATCCCCACGGCCGACGAGGTGCTCGACCTGCTGGGTTAGGCGTCGCGTACGCTCCAGTCGCGCTTCGCGACCGGTTCCTTGTCGCTCCACGGGAAGTTGATCCACTCGTCGGTGCGCCTCCAGACGTAGTCGCACTTCACCACCGAGTGGCTCTTCTCGTACAGGCACGCAGTGCGCACCTCTGCCACCTTGCCGGCGCAGAAGTCCTGCACGCTGCGCAACGTGTGACCGGTGTCGGCGACGTCGTCGGCGATCAGGATGCGAGCGTGGCTGACGTCGACGAAGTCGGGTGCCGGCGGCAGGATGCGCGGCACCTCGAGGCGCTCGTCGACACCCGTGTAGAACTCGACGTTCATCGTGTAGACGTTCTTGACGCTGAGCGCGTAGCCCAGTGCCCCGCCGACCAGCAGGCCCCCACGGGCGATCGAGAGGATCATGTCGGGCTCGTAGTCGTCGGCCACCATCTGTGCCAACTCGCGCGATGCGGTTCCGAACATCTCCCAGGTCAAGATCTCGCGTGTTTCGCTCACGACGACCAACCTAACCGACGGCCCGGCCGCGATTGGAAACGATCAGTCGAAGACGATGTCGGTGGGTCGCACCGGGACGCGTGTGATGTCCTTCCCGAGGGCGTCACGGATGGCGGCGACGACGGCAGGCGTGCTGGAGACCGTCGGCGGCTCGCCGACACCCTTGGCGCCGAGCGGTGCCTGCGGCTCGGGCTCCTCGACCAGGCCGATGACGACGTCGGGCATGTCGAGGAACGTCGGCAGCAGGTAGTCGGTGAAGCTGGCGTTGCGCACCTTGCCGCCGACCTGCACGATCTCCTCCATCACAGCGAGACCGACACCCTGGGCGATACCGCCCTCGATCTGGCCGACCACGCTCAGCGGGTTCAGCGCCCTGCCGATGTCCTGCACCGTCGCCACCTGCACGACCTTTACCAGCCCGAGATCCGGGTCGACATCGACCACTGCGCGGTGCGCGGCGAACGCGAACGCTGTGTGACAGTCGCCCTGCCCGTTCTCGTCGAGCGGCACCGTGGGACGGTGGTGGTGTTCGAAGGTCTCGTCGAACTCGATGCCCGAGGTCGCCTCCGCCACCGGCAGCCTCAGCGTGCCGACGGTGTCGATCACGTCGGTGCCATCGATCGCGAGGCGGATCGGGTCGACGCCGTGCTTCGCCCCGACGTGTGCGAACAGTCGCTCGCGCACGAGGCGGCATGCTCCGTCCACAGCACCGCCACTCATCCACGTCTGACGCGAGGCGGAGGTCGAGCCTGCCGAACCGACCTGCGTGTCGATGCGGTCGAGCACCACCTCGTCGACGCCGAGCAGCGACCGGGCGATCTGACCGGCCAGCGTCACGAAACCCTGACCAACCTCGGCGGTGGCGAACTTCACGGTCGCCACACCATCGCACAGACGCACACGTGCAGTGCTGTAGTCGTCGAAGGCCTCGCTGAACATGAGGTTCTTGATGCTCACCGCCCAACCGATGCCTCGACGCACGTGCGACGCATCGGCCGTGAGACCGGCGCCGCCGGGCAGACGCATCGGGTCTCCGTCGACACCACCGACGGGTTCGTCGGGAAGCGGCATTGCGGCGAGTTCGCGGATGATGCGTTCGACCGGTGCGACACTCTCCACGGTCTGCCCGGTGATCAGACGATCGCCGGTGCGCATCGCATTTCGCAGACGAACCTCCACGGGGTCGAGTCCGCACGCTGAAGCCAACTTGTCCATCTGAGCCTCGTGCGCGAAGCAGGCCTGCACCACGCCGAAGCCACGCATCGCCCCGCACGGAAGGTTGTTCGTGCGCACTGCCCACCCATCGACGGTGGCGTTCTCGCAGTGGTACGGGCCCTGAGCGTGCGTGACACCGTTGATCAGCACCGCAGGCGACGTGGACGCGTACGCGCCACCATCGAACACGAAGCGTGCCTCCACCCGCAGGAGGTGGCCATCGTGGTCGGCGTGGTGGCGCATCCAGATGCGGCAAGGGTGACGGTGCACGTGACCGAGGAAACTCTCCTGACGCGAGTAGGCCATCCGCACCGGACGGCCGGTGCGCAGCGCCAGCAGGCAGCAGTGCACCTGAAGGCTGATGTCCTCGCGGGCTCCGAAGGCACCGCCGACGCCGCCCAGCACCAGACGAACCCTGTCGTGCGGCAGCGCAAGGCAGTCGGCCACCTGCTTGCGGTCCTCGTGCAGCCACTGCGTGGCGACGTGCAGTTCGACTCCGCCACCGTCGTGGTCGGGAACGGCCAGCGCCGCCTCGAGACCGAGGAAGGCTTGGTCCTGCATGCCGAGTTCGTAGGCGCCCTCGACCACGACAGGGCCCTGCAGGCCTTGGTCGCCGCGCAGGATGCGCTGGTGGCGGAACACGTTGCCATCCGGGTGGATCGACGGGAACGAGCCGTCGACAGCATGCTCGGGATCAGTGAGCGGTTGCAGCACCTCGTACTCGACCCGGATGACCGCCAGTGCCCGACGACAGGTCTCGGGGTGGTCAGCAGCGACCGCGGCAACGGGTTCGCCCTCGAATCGCACGAACTCGGATGCGAAGACCGGCTGGTCACTCCTGATCAGGCCATAGGTCGCCAGGCCCGGCACGTCGGCTGCGGTGATCACCGACGAGACCCCGGGAACGCGCCATGCCTCGGAGACGTCGATCGAGACGATCCGTGCGTACGGGTGCGGCGACCGCAGCGTGGCCCCCCACAGGAACCCGTCAGCGCAGAGGTCGCCGCTGAAGCGGAAGGCTCCTTGCACCTTCTCGACGCCGTCAGGCCGAAGCGCGCTGTCGCCCAGGCGGCCACCGGTGCGAGACGCGGTGGCGGTGCTCACGAGGCACCCCGGCGGGCAACGGCAACTCGCTGCACGGCCTCGATGATGCGGCCGTAGCCCGTGCACCGGCAGATGTTGCCCGACAGTTCCTCGCGGATCTGCAGTTCGGTGGGTTGCTCGACGCGTTCGAGCAGGTGATGGGCAGCCATGATGAGGCCCGGCGTGCAGAAGCCGC
>JBJTXX010000117.1:0-11527 GCA_046082485.1 Actinomycetota bacterium | reverse complement strand
TGATCAGCCGACGGGAATCGCTGAGAACGGTGGCAGCGGGAGGTGCTGCGGTCGTTGGCGCGACCGTGGTGCGCACTGTGCCGGCCTTCGCCTACGACGCGCCCGTGGTCACCACCCCGTTCGTGCTGTCGGTGCAGGGCTCCGACAACCCGTTCTCGACGGTGCTGCAGGCCGGGCAGGCGACGTGCCCCGGCTCGGCGGTCGCCTGCCTAGGGTGCTCCTCGGGAATCGCACAGAACATGGTGCTCGAGGTCACCGCCTCGGTGTTGGCGAACTATTGGGCGAATTCGAGGTGGGGCTGGGGCGATGCCCTCGACGACCCACTCGATGTGACGAACGAGTTCACCATCTCGCCGAAGATTCGAAGCGTTGATCCGGTGCTCGGCGGCATCCTGAACTTCAGCAAGTACCGTATCGACATCAACAACCCCCGTCCGGCGAAGGTGGGCGACGTGCTGTTGATGGTGGGCCGGGCCGTCTACCGCTGCACCTATCCCGGCGGTTCGTTCGCAGAGGTGACCGAGACGCAGGCGATCTCGTTCGCGTTCAACGGCACCGAATGGGTGCCCGGCGCAGCCCCGGGCTGAACCTCCCCCCTCGGATCCCGCACCGGGCGGTTACGCGTCGAGCACGCTGCCAGCCGGCACCAGGGTGGCGTCGAAGAACGCGAAGAAATCCTTCGACGAGCCGTCGAGGCTGCGCCGCGGGTTGCCGGTCATCCGCCGGTCGACGAAGTGCGGCACGGGTGCGCCCGTGTCGTGGGTGAAGGTGGTGAACAACGGCCAGTCGACGTTGATGTCCATCTGGATCGCCTTCTGGCACCCCATCGCGATCATCGACCGTGCGAACTGGTTGGCATCGACAGGGTCGGCGATCACGTACGCCAATCGGCCATCGGCCAGTTCACACACGCCCGAGCGCTTGACGTAGACAGCGTTGCCCTTGTCGGCCCCCCACCACACACCCTCGCTGATGGCCTGCTGCACCTGCGACGTGCCACCATCGACCATCAGCATCAGGTTCTGGCGCAGCGACAGCCAACTGCCGTCGTCGACGAGGTCTCGGCCCAGGCGGCCCAGCACCAATCGCCCGTCGCGGGCCACCGCCAACGTGGCGTCGCCGTCACGCAAGGGCTTCACCTCCACGCCCTCGGTCTTGAAGCCGCCGAGCATGTGGTCGAACCGGAACCCGCCGTTCATCGCCGCCACCAACGCCGGCCGCAACACCTTCGGCACGAAGTTGCTGCGCTGCCACCTGCCGCCGGGCAACTCGCTGCCGTTGAACAGGCCTGCCCGCAGGTGGGTCTGGTCGATCACCACCATTGTCGCCACCACGCCGCCCGTGTCGGGAAGCGGCCGCAGGCTGGTGGCCCACATCGCCTCCTGTCCTCCGGCCGCTGCCACCGCCACCCACTGCCCTTCACCCGGTAGTGCCGGGCTGAACGCCGGTTGCAGCGCAGGTGGTGCGGCCGGAAGCGCGATGGTGGTGGGTGCCGCTGTGCTGCTGGTGACGGTGGTCGAGCCGGTCGGCGCCGTGGTGGACGGTGACGTGGTGCCGGGCGACGTGGTGCCAGGTGAGGTGGTGCTGGGCGGAAGGGTGGGCACGTCGCCGAGACCGAGATCCTGCGCGGGGTCCTTCGACGGGGGAGTGCGATAGGCCCAGGCCTCGAGCCGGTCGATCACCGGGCCGTAGCCGTGATCGCGGCCCCAGGTGGCCACCCTGCTGGCGAACCGGTCGCCGTTGTCGGGCACGGCCTGCACCAGCATGCTGGCGAGGTTCCACAGGACCACTGCAGCCAGCAACCCCACCCCCCCAATGGTGTCCTGGTGGTGGGCCGCGAACAGTGCAGCGCCCGCGGCAACCGCGGTGATCGCCAAGCCGAGGCCGCCGCTGCGGTGGCCCCACCAGAGCCCGCCGGCGATGGCCAGCACGGCAATGCTCGGGCCGATGGCGCGCCAGACGCGGCGCAGACGGTCAGTGGCCATACACCGGCTGGGGGGTGTAGGGCTGCTCGAGCAGCGCCACCTCTTCGTCGCTCAGCACCAGGTCGATCGACGACAGCGCGTCGTCGAGGTGATGCGGTTTGGTGGCACCCACGATCGGCGCCGTGACCGCGGGGTGACGCGCCACCCACGCCAGGCCGACCGCTGCGCGGCTGACGCCGCGGGCCTCCGCGATGCGGGCGACGTTCTGCACGATCTCCATGTTCGCCGTGCCATAGAGCGTGGCGGCATAGAGGTCGGTGCCGGTGCGGGCCGTCTGCGCACCCGGATCCCGGGTGACGAGGCCCCGGGCCAGCGGGCTCCAGGGGATGCAGCCGACGCCCTGGTCGAGGCACAGCGGCATCATCTCGCGTTCCTCCTCGCGGTAGACGAGGTTGTAGTGGTTCTGCATGCTCACGAACTTCGTCCACCCGTGCAGTTCGGCCACGTGCTGGGCCTTCGCGAACTGCCACGCCCACATCGACGATGCGCCGATGTAGCGAGCCCTGCCCGCCTTCACCACGTCGTGCAGGGCCTCCATGGTCTCCTCGATCGGCGTGCGAGGGTCCCAGCGGTGGATCTGGTAGAGGTCGACGTAGTCGGTGCCCAGACGCCGCAGGCTGGCATCGATCTCGCGCATGATCGCCACACGCGACAACCCGCCCCCGTTGGGGCCCGGTCGCATCGGGTAGAACACCTTCGTCGCCAGCACGACCTCTTCGCGTCGTGCGAAATCGGCGAGCGCCCGCCCCAGGATCTCCTCACCCGTGCCGTCGCTGTAGTAGTTCGCGGTGTCGAAGAAGTTGATGCCGGCCTCGAGCGCACGGCGGATGAACGGGCGGCTGTCGTCCTCCGGCAGCGTCCACTCGTGGGTGCCCCGTTCGGGCACGCCGTAGCTCATGCAACCGAGGCACACCCTCGACACCACGAGGCCACTGGAACCGAGCCGTGAGTACCTCACTCCGCAGCCTCCAGGTGGGCCCGCACGTGCGTGCCCGCCTCGTTCGTCCAGCCCTTGGAGGTCGCGTAGGCGATCATGCCGTCGAAGCCGAGCGTCCACTCGGCGCGATCACCCTCGGGCACCGTGGCGGCGGCCGCATCTCTCAGCGCCGACACCGACAACCACACGTGCGCACCGTCGGGTTCGCCGAGGTCACCGAGCGCTGCAGGGTCGGCCACGCCGCCGGGCGCACGCACCGACAACGACTTCAGGTCGTCGGCCTGCCGCAGGTGGGCGGCACCATCACTGAGTTCCACGTACACGGCCCGTACCTCCTGCATCGGGTGGGAATCGGTGCAACCGTAGTCAGGGCCCGGCCCGACCTCGGGTTCAGTCGTCGCTCGGCAGGGCGGCGAACAACTGACGTCGACGGGCCTCACGCCGCCGCAGTTCGGCCATGTCGTCGCCGAACGACTGCGTCTGTGCGGCGATCGCACGCGCCACCGACTCGACATGGTCGGTGGCGAACTGCCACGAACCGACATCGACGCGATGGTCGCGCACCCACTGCAGCATCAGCACGTGGCCGGCAGCGCCGTAGTTCGGCAGCAGGCAGCCGTAGGCCAGACCGAGCGCGCCGAGGCCTGCCCCGCGCCGTGCCACCATCCGTTCGCTGATCGGCAGCGCGACATGCACGGCCTCGGCCCCGGCGGCGCGCAGTTGGCCGAGCGCGGCATCGACGGCGTCGACGAGGTCGTCACCCACCACCTCGACCTCCACGATGCCGAGGTGGTTCGTGGCGTCGTACTCCACGCTGACGACGGATGTGGGCGGCGCCTCGTGCAGGCCACGCACCTCGCCGAGTTCGAACGGCCAATCGGCGGCGGCCAACACCTCACGTGCGATGGCCTCGTACGGCCCGGGCACCCACAGCGTCGCCGGCTGCAGCGGCACCAGCGGGCTGTACATCACGGTCAACGACACGCGCTCGTCGAGCAGGCCGTCGGTGATGCCCACCTGCTGCAGTGGCTGCATCATCCGCAGGTACACGCCCACCAGTGCGGCGCCCTCGCGCAGGGCGATGTGCTGCGTGGCGGAATGGGTGAGCACCGGTTCGCGCATGCGCCCCTTCACGCCCATCGCGGTGATGCGTTCGAGCAGCCGGTCGCCCAGCACGTTGGCAAGGCCCCGCCTCCGGAACCTCGGATCGGTGACCGTGCCACCGGTCTCCACCACACCCTCGGCGACGAACACCGCACCCCAGTGCGAGGCGATCTCGCCGGTCTCGTCGACGGCGACCTCGCCGATGCGCTTTCCGCTCTCGATCGCAGCGGCCACGCGGTCGGGGTAGTAGAGGTCCACCCCCGGATACGTCCAGCCGTAGCAGCGATAGATGCACCGCGTCAGGGCGGCGGCATCGCTCGTTCGCAACGCTCGGAACTCGACGGGGCGATCGGTGAGCACGGTGTCCTCGCCCAGCACCTGCAGGTCGGAGTTGTCCATCAGGCGGCCGTGCGAGGGCAGCGGCAACCGCGCACTCGACGTGTTGCTGGTGCCGTCGATGCGGCTGTCGGCACCCGACAGGAAGCCCGCGCCGACGAGGGTGAGCAGCGATGCAGGAGGGCCGGCGATGGGCTCGCCCCGGTCGCTGAGGGTCAGCACCAGTTCGGTGCCGATGATCTCCACGGACAACGACAACTCGTCGCTCTCCTCGGCGATCACATGGCGCGTCCGCGCATTCCCGGCCAACACCTCGACCGCCAGCGCTGCGACACCCTCGCTGGCGCCATGGCGGGCCGCTGCCGAACGCGCCGCCGCCACGAGCACTGCGACTCCGTCGTCATCGCCCGGAGCCGACGCCCGGTACATCGTTGGTCAGCTACCGAGGCGAGCAGCCACCGAAGCCACCGTGCGCGACCACGGGTGGTCGGGGTTGGTGAGGCTGAACAGACCACCCGAGGCGTTGCTGACGACGTCCTCGCTGAGCGGCAGCACACCGGCCACGTCGGTGCTGTAGGCCTTCGCGACATCCGCCGCCACGCTGGCGAGGTCGGCGGTCGAGGGCACCTTGTTCACTAGCAGCAGCAGTTCCGGCACCTCGAGCCGACGGGCGATGTCGACGGTGACGGCCGTGCCCTGGTAGTCCTGCTTGTCGGGCCGCAGGATCAGCAGCAGGGTGTCGCTGATGGTGATCGAGAGCAGGGTCTCCTCGTTCAGACCCGGGTGCGTGTCGATGAGCAGCACGTCGAGTTCGAGGCCCTTCGCCAGCGCACGGAAGCCCTCGTTGAGCTTCTCGACGTCGTAGCCCTGGCGCAGCACCTTCGCGATGTCGGTGGCCTTGATGCTGGCAGGAACCAGGTACAGCGCGCCGCCGGCCGCCACCTGGCCGATGCGCGACGTCACGTCGTGGGCGGCCTCCACGATCGGGCACCCGCCATAGAGGTAGTCGTTCAGCATCTTGCCCGACATCTGCTCGTCGAACCCGAACAGCACGTGGATGCCGGGCGACTGCACGTCGGTGTCGATCACGGCGACGCGCTTGCCGGCCGCGGCCAACTGGGCGGCGACGTTCGCGCTGGTGTTGCTCTTGCCGGTGCCACCGCGGAACGAGTGGACGGAGATGATCTTGGTCACGTGCGCCTCCTGTGACGACTGCTTCTCGCTGGACGTCCCGTCGCAGCAGACTCGTTACAGTAACCCACGCTCATGGCGCGACGAACGGTCGCCACGCGCTGCAGCACCGATCCGGAGGACGACGATGACTGAAGACGGGCTGTTCAGCCGCGACGAGATCCTCGGCGGTGGATTCTCCCGCGTGCGCAGGGCCCGCGCCGTCGTGTTCCTGATCGAGCAGGAGGCCCGACGCGTCCGCGACCAACGGGCAGCCCTCGCCACGTCGTCGCCCGAGGCAGGCATGATGCTGTCGGCACTGGTGTCGGCCGACCCCGAGACGATGCGCGGTTCCTTGCCCGGCGAGGGTGACGACGCATTCATCGAGTCGTTCCGCAACGCCCGCCGAGCCGGCTCGGGGCCGTTGGCCCGGGCGCTCGCCAACACCGTCGATGCATGGAAGGTGCTGTTGCCCGACGACCTCGCGCTGCGGGCCGAGGTGCTGCACCAGATGGGCCAGCGGCATGCGCTGCCGCGAAATCGCGTCGAGCACCTCGCCACCACCTTCGGAGTCGGCACCCCCGACTTCGACGCGGCCTACCAGCGCGTCGCGAGCGAGTCGGTCGACACCGCGTTCGCTGCGCCCATGGGCTGGTTCGCATGGTGGAGCTCCGGACGCAAGAAGGGCTGAGGCCGGGTGGGCCTCGACGCCGGACTCGCCGCAGCGGTCACGCTGCAGCGGCAACACGACCTCGACCCCGGCTGCGCCATGGCGGACGGGGTGACGCAGTTCGCCCTCGCCCATGTGCTGCTCGACGGCGGCTACGACGGCGTGGCCACCGTCGCGGAGCTGCTGCCCACCGGTGACCACGGCCTCGGTGCCGCCGACAAGCTCGACGGCGAGGTGGTGGTGGTCGACGGCACGGCCTATCGGGTGCCCTCCACCGGTCGGGCGGAGGTCATGTCGCCCGCATCGACGGTGCCGTTCATGGTGCTGACCACGATGGAGGCGCCGAGCAGGGTGCGCCTGCGCGATGCAACACGCGACGACCTGGTCGCAGCGATCGGCGAACTCGCCGGACGGCCCGACGTGATCGTCGCCGCACGGGTGGAGGGTTCGTTCTCGAGCGTGCTGATGCGCAGCGTGCCCGGCCAGACACCGCCCTATCGGCCCATCGCGGAGGTGCTCGCATCCGACGAGGTGCGGTGGCGCCACGAGTCGTTCGACGGCGTCTTCGTCGGGTTCAGCT
The DNA here is from genome assembly GCA_046082485.1 of Actinomycetota bacterium. Classification (GTDB taxonomy): domain Bacteria; phylum Actinomycetota; class Acidimicrobiia; order Acidimicrobiales; family Ilumatobacteraceae; genus UBA668. The sequence continues at coordinate 4,745 of JBJTXX010000117.1, read as the reverse complement.
TCCCCGATTTCGGGGGTGGGGCGGTGATTCCCGGCCTGCACCTGCACGGACTCGACACCACACGCTCGACCGGCGGTCACAACCACGAGATCCACATCGTCGATGCCGAGCTGTCGGTGAGCACCACCCGCAGCGTGGGAATCGCCCTGCCCGACAGGTCGATGGTGGAACTGCTCTCGATGCCCGACAGCCTCCGGGCCGTGCAGCGGGTGCTGCTGCGCCGCGGCGCGCTCACCACCGAGGGCCTTGCCAACGCGCTCGGCATTCCCGTGGCCGATGCGATCGAGCGGCTCACCTGGTTGGCCGACCGCGGCTTCGTCGCTGAGCACGCCGGTGGGCTTGCGGGTCTGGGCGGGGACCCTCGCTGGCACATCACGATGCGTGGGCCCAGCCGCAAACTGCCCCGCCGCGTCGACCAACTGCTGGCCGACCTGTAGCACTGCGGCCGCGGCACACGTGATCGCCGCCCCACTACCATCGCCGCCGAATGGGCACCGCGGCGGAACGCATCGACACGCTGGCCGACGAGGCCGTGGCGGCACTCCGCGACGGCAACCGATCGGTCTCCCACGTGCGCGGCGCCCGGGGCGCCGGCAAGTCGTGGGCACTGCAGCGTCTGGCCGAGCGGCTGTCGGCCGACGGTGTGCGCGTGTTGCGAACCGCCGGTGATGTGGCGGATCAGGGGATTGCCTTCGCATCGTTCTCGACGCTGGTGCGGCCGGTGGTGCTGACCTCTGCCGACGAGTGGCCGGCACTGCGCGCCGCGATCGACTTCGGCCCGGGCCCGGTCGACCCCGTGCAGGTGGCCACCGAGGCGCACCGATTGCTTTCGCTGCTGGCCTCCGCCGGCCCGCTTGCGCTGGTGGTCGACGACGCCCACCTGCTCGACACCGCGAGCGCCGACACGCTGTCGTTCGTGGCGCGCCGGGTGGATGCGCTGACCGTGGTGACCGCGGGAACCGAGGCCGCCCCACACGATGCGGCGGTCGAGGTGAGGGTGGGCGAGATGGACAGCGCCGAACTGGTGGCCCTGCTGCAAGCGCGTGGTGTTGCCAAGGGTGCTGCCGATGCGTGCGCCGCCTCCGCGAACGGCAACCCGGGTCTGGCGTTGGCGCTCGCCGACGGGCTCAGCCCGCAGCAGCGCACGGGCGACGCCCCTGTCGCAGCACTGCCCCGGCCGGCCGGCGGGCTCGCCGACGAACTGCTGCGCCGCCTGAGGGCGCACGGTGACCGCGTCAGCCGCGCGCTGGTGGTGGCAGCGGCCGAACCGGGCGGCGACGGCGCCGCGGTGCGCGCTGCGCTCGAGACCCTCGGCGAATCCGGCGAGGGTCTCGATGCCGCAGAGGAAGCCGGACTGCTGGAGGTCGTGGGCACCAGGGTGCTGTTCCCCGACCCGTGGACGAGGTCGGCCGCCTACCACCTCGTCGCTCCGGCATCGCGCCGCGCCGCGCACAGGGCACTGGCAGCCGCCTTCGCGGAGCCCGGTCAGGCAGCACAGCGAGCGTGGCACCTGGCGGCCGGAGCCGACGGCCCGAGTGGGGCCGTCACCGAGGCACTGCTGCTGCTGGCCGACGACACAGCCCGACGCGGCGCCGTCCCGGCCGCGGCTGCGATGGCCGAACGAGCCGCGGAGTTCGCCCCCGACGACTCAACGCGCACGGAGTGCCTGTTGTCGGCGGTGGACCGTTGGATCGAGTGTGCGAGCGTCGACGGCATCCGCCGGGTCGCTGCCGTGCTCGACCGTTCCGGACCGGAGGCCGCAGCGGCATGGGCGGAGTCCGATTCGTTCCTGCGCGGCGACCCGGTTGCGCCCGCCGCCCCCGAGGGCAGCGCCGCCTGGGCCACTCGTCGCACGGTGCGCCTGCAGACGTTGCGGGCACTCGACGAGGGGGACCACCGGGCCGTGCTCGCTTCGCCCGGCCACGGTGACCCGCGTGCGTTCGTGGCCGCAGCGCTGGCCCACCGGCACGCCGGCCGACTGCAACAGGCACGGCAGGAACTGGCGCGCGCCGCCCTGGTGCTGGAGGGCAGCGACAGCGCAGCGGCCACCTGGGCGCAACTGGCAGCGGCTGACCTCGACGTGCTGCAGGGTCGGGCCGACGACGCGCTCGCATCACTCGCGCTGTTGCCGTCGGCGCTGCCCGCCGCGTGGGCGGCGTGGGCGGCGGCGATGCGGGCCCGGGCCGGCCTGGCTCTCGACCCTTCGCTGCAGCCGCTGCAGGCTCCTGCGGCATTCGCAGTTGTGGGCAGTGGGCCGCTGGCCGAGATCCGCAGCCGGGTGGCCGACGGGCTGCGCACTCAACACGCCGAGCCGTTCGAAGCCGCGTGGCGACTGGCCGACGAACACCAACTGCCCGTCGAGGGCGCCGAGGCGCGCATGTGGGCGTCGTCGATCGCCGGCGCCGACCCGCGGCTGGTCGATCTCGCCGTCGCCACGCTGCAGCGTTGTGGCTCGAGGGGCTGGGAGCCGCGGTTGCGGCTGCCAGCGCCGCAAGTCGGCACCGCTTCGGCACCGACCGACCCAGCGCTCGACTCGCTGTCGCAGGCGGAACGCAGGGTGGCCGAGGCCGTGGCCCGCGGCCTGACGAACCGTGAGGTTGCCGACCACCTCTACCTTTCGGTGAAGACGGTCGACTTCCACCTGCAGCAGATGTACCGAAAACTCGGGATACGGTCGCGGACCGAATTGGCGGTGCGCATGGCCGGGTACGTCCCGCCGACGACAGGAGACCGGAGATGAGCGACTGGTGGGAGGCGGTGGAGGGTGCGCTCGAGCGCCTCGGCGACGACGCGCCCGACCCGTGGGCCGAGGCCGCCGCGGGTGAGGCGCCGGGCCTGAACCCCGAACAGCGGGCGTTCCTCGAACAGCTGGCCGACACGCCGGGCCTTCGATTCCAGCCCGCCGACGATGCCGACGACGACCCCGACCCGTCGTCCGGCGTCCCGCCTCCCGACGTCCCGCCTTCCGGCGTCCCAGAGGCCTGACCGCGAACACCCCTGGGTGAACCGGGAATCCTCCCGGTACGCAGGCCCGGGCGCCTGTTCTACGGTGAGTGTCGTGAACACGGGCGCTCCGCACCTCGGCATCGATCTCGGCACGCTGCGCATCGCGGCCACCGTGGTGCGCGACGGCTTGGCCCGCCCGGTGGAACTCGGCGCCAACGGTGCCGCCTCGGCAGCGTTGGCCATCGTGGGCGACCAGGTGGTGACGGGCGATGCGGCCGAGCAGGTGCTGGCCGAGCACCCCGACCATGGTGTGCGCGAACTGCAGCGCCGCTTCGGCGACACCACCCCCGTGGTGCTCGACGGTCGACCGTTCACCGCCGACGCCCTGGCCGCAGAGCAGATGCGGGCCGTGGCCGGCGCGGCGGGCGTCGACCCGGGCGCCTGCCACCTCACGCTCACCCATCCGGCCAGCTGGCACGACTACAAGACCGACCTGTTGGCCCGCACTGCCAACCTGTGCGGCTTCGCCGAGGTGGAACTGGTGGCAGCCCCCGTGGCGGTGGCGACCGGGTACCTCGCAGCCGGCCACCTGCACACCGGCGACACCGTGGCGGTGTTCGACCTCGGCGGCACGCTCGAGACCAGCGTGGTGCGCATCGGTGAGGACGGCGCTGCGGTGATGGGAACCCCGCAGTTGCTCGAGCGCTTCGGCGGCGATGTCATCGACCAGATGGTGTTCCGCCACGTGACGGCCGCGCTCGGTGGCGCCCTCGAGGCCATGGATCGCAACGACCCCGCCGTGCGCAGCGCCGTGATGCGACTGCGGGCGGAATGCTCGGCCGCCAAGGAGCGCCTCTCCACCGACTCGGAAGCCTCCGTGAAGGTGCAGGCACCCGGTCTCGACACCGAGGTGCGCATCACCCGCGACGAGTTCGAGGCCGCCCTGCGCCCACCGATGGTCGAGGCGCTGAACTCGCTCGAGCGGGCGATGGCCTCGGCCGGCGTGGTCGCCGCCGACCTTGCCGGCGTTCTGCTGGTCGGTGGCGGCGCCCGCATCCCCGTGGTCGGCGAGATGGTCGCCGGTCACCTCGGTCGGCGTGCGATCGCCGACCTCGACCCTTCGATGGCGGTCGCGCTCGGCGCGACTGCCGGAGCCGTGCTGCTGGCGGCGACCGCCGCTGCAGCCGAAGCGGCGGCTGGTTCCGCCCCCGATTCCGCGGCCGGGAACGCCGCTGATGCGCCCAGCGCAACCAACGAACAGGAGACCACCATGAGCGACAAGCCGAACTCCGAATCCACCCCCGCAGGCGCCGCCCCCGGTGCCCCCGGCAACATCCCGGCCCCGCCCCCGCCGCCCGCCAAGAAGGGCGTCGGCGGCAAGGCAGCCGGTGTGGCCGCTGGCGTTGCCGCCGCTGCGGCAGCCGTGGCCGGCGCCGTCGTCTACGGCGAAGATGTGGTGGACGCCCTGATGGGTGACGATGGCACCGATGATGCTGCTGCCGCCGAGGCGTTGACGGCCGACCAGGCCGAGCGCGTGGCCGAGGCCGACGACGCCAGCATGGACGCGTTCGACGAGGTCGCCCCGCAGGGCGCCGCCACCGGCGTGCCGCTCGATGCGCCGTCGGGTGCCCCCGCCGGCGGTGGGCAGTCGGCGGCCCCCAGCGCCCCGCAGGCCGAGAGCGCCGGTGGCTTCGGCCGCAGCGCCGCTCCGGCAGCAGAGTCGCCGGCCGAGTCGCCGGCCGAGCCATCGGTCGAGAGCGAACCGCCCGCCCCGCCCGCCGCCCCGCCCGCCGCGGAGT
>JBJTXX010000116.1:0-7799 GCA_046082485.1 Actinomycetota bacterium | reverse complement strand
CTAGCTCGGTGAGGCTGTTGATGCGCACCGCCTTGCGCAGCATCACCACGTCGAGCCAGCCGGTGCGGCGCCGGCGGCCAGTGACGGTGCCGAACTCGCGGCCGATCTCGACGAGTCGGTCGCCGAGCTCGTCGGTGAGCTCGGTGGCGAATGGGCCGCTGCCGACCCTCGTGGCGTATGCCTTGGTGATGCCGACGATGCGGGTGAGATAGCGCGGCCCGATGCCCGTGCCCACGCAGGCGCCGCCCGACGTCGGGTTGCTGCTGGTGACGAACGGGTAGGTGCCGTGGTCGAGGTCGAGGAACGTGGCCTGCGCACCCTCCAGCAGCAGCGCGTCGTCGCGGTCGAGCGCGTCGTGCAGCAGTTGCACGGTGTCGCACACGTAGGGGGCGAGGCGGGCGCCCAGCGCGGCGAACTGCTCGACGACGCCGTCGACGTACAGCGCCTCACCGCCGAGTGCTGCGATTTCGGCGTTGTGCACCGCTGCCTGTTCGCGCACGGCCGCGGCGAATGCCGCAGGGTCGAGCACGTCGCCGGCCCGCAGGCCGATACGGCGAGCCTTGTCGGCGTAGGCGGGCCCGATACCCTTCAGGGTTGTGCCGATCTTGCCGTCGCCCCGGCCGGCCTCGTACAGCGCGTCGAGCGACTGGTGCCACGGGAAGATGAGGTGCGCCTGACTGCTGACCTTCAACTTGGCGCAGCTGATGCCACGCCCCTCGAGCGTGTCGATCTCACGGAACAGGGTGGGCAGGTCGACCACCACACCGTTGCCGATGACCGGCACGATGTGCGGGTACAGCACGCCGCTGGGGATGAGCTGCAGGGCGTAGCGCTCGGTGCCCACCACCACGGTGTGGCCGGCATTGTGGCCACCCTGGTAGCGAACGACATGGCTGTGCTCGGCGGCGAGCAGGTCGATGACCTTGGCCTTGCCCTCGTCGCCCCACTGGGCGCCTACGACAACGGTGACGGGCATGGCAACGCTCCTCGATGGGTGACCGGAACGTGTCGAGAGCCTACCCGGCCGCGGCGTGCAACGATGGGTCGCATGCGATTCGACGAGTACGTGCAGCACGATGCCACGGGTCTGGCGGCATTGGTCCGCGCGGGTGAGGTGACGGCCCACGAGTTGCTCGACGTGGCCCTCGAACGTGCCGCCTCGACCGATGATGCGATCGGCGCAGTGGTGCACGTGCAGGAGGACGTGGCCCGCAGGGCCATCGACACCGGCCTTCCCGACGGGCCGTTCACCGGCGTGCCGTTCCTGTTGAAGGATCTGGGGTGCGAGGCGGTCGACTTCCCCGGCGACATGGGTTCGCGCCTGTTCCGCAACTACCGCTACAGCTTCGACAGCGAGATCTTCCTGCGGTTCAGGGCTTCGGGGCTGAACACGTTCGGCCGCACCACGGCACCCGAGGGTGGCGTGGGCCCCACCACCGAGGCCCAGGTCTACGGGCGGGCGACGCGCAACCCGTGGAACACCGACCATGTGTGCGGTGGCTCGAGTGGTGGCTCGGGTGCGGCCGTGGCGGCAGGTGTGGTGCCCGTGGCCCACGGTGGCGACGGTGGCGGCTCGGTGCGCATCCCGGCCAGCAACTGCGGCCTGTTCGGCCTGAAGCCCACTCGGGCACTGCTGCCCGACGGTCCGGCCGCGGGCGAGGGGTGGGCCGGCATGGCCATCGACGGCATGTTCTCGAGGTCGGTGCGCGACCATGCCGCGTTCCTCGATGCATGTGCCGGGCCCGACGTGGGCACGCCCTACTACGCGCCGCGCTACGGCCCGGCGGGCCACGACTCGTTCGTGAAGGCCATCGCCGTCGCGCCGCGTCGGTTGCGCGTCGCTGTCTCCACTCGCTCCACGACCGGCGAGGCCATCCACCCCGACTGCGAGGCCGCCGTGCTGCACACCGCTCGGCTGCTCGAGTCGCTGGGACACGAGGTGGTGCCCGCCGACCCGCAGGTGCCGATCGAACAGTTCATGCGCCAGTGGAGCCTGATCGTGGCGTGCGGGACGCAGCAGATGGTCGACACACGATTGGCCCAACTGGGTCGCACCGACGCCGGCGACGACATCGAGGGTGTCACCCGTCTGGCGTGCGAGATGGCCGCCGGGGTCAGCGGCGCGCAGTACCTCGGCGCGGTCGACTTCGTGCACTCGGTGGGCCGTCTCATGGGTCGGTTCCTGCAGCAGTTCGACATGTTGCTGACCGCCACGATGGCCGAACCCCCGGCGGTGATCGGCAGGTTCGATCCGCGGCGCACCGACGCGTGGCAGTCGTTCATCGAGTACCGCCTGCAGCACGTGCTGCCCTACAGCCCATTCACGCCCCTGGCCAACGGCACCGGTCAACCGGCGATGAACCTGCCGCTGTTCGTGAACGGCGCGGGACTGCCGGTGGGCACGCACATCATGGGCCGAGCGGGTGAGGACGACGTGCTGCTGCAACTGGCCGCGCGGCTGGAGGAGGCCGACCCGTGGTTCCACCGTCGACCTCCGCTGTGACGCAGGTCGGCCGGTAGCGTCGCCGCCATGACCGTGATGCGACGGATGACGTGGTCGGCCATGGCCGAGACCGAGCGCTCCGCGCTCTGCGCCCGCGGGCTGGAGGCCATCTTCGATGCCGATCTGAAGCAGTCGATCGGTCGCATCATCGACGACGTGCGCGAGCACGGCGACGAGGCCGTGTGCCGTGCGCTGCGCGAATGGGACGGCGTCTCGCTGGAACCGCACCAGTTGCGCGCCACCGACGACGAGTTGCAGTCGGCGACGGTCGACCCCGACGTGGACGCCGCGATCGACGATGCCATCACCCACCTGCGTGCGTTCAACGAGCAACTGATGGCGCGTGCGCACGACTGGAGTTTCGAGAGCGAGCCGGGCCTGGTGGTGGGCGAGAAGGTGACGCCCATCTCGTCGGCCGGGTTGTTCGTGCCCAGCGGCAAGGCCAGCTATCCGAGCGTGGCGTACCAGCTGGCCGTGCCGGCGGTGGTGGCCGGTGTGCCTCGCTTGGCGCTGGTGGTGCCGCCGTTGCCCGACCGCAGTGGGCGCATCGACCCGGCGGTGTTGGTGGTGTGCCGGAAGCTGGGCATCACCGACGTGTTCCGCGTGAACGGTCCGGCGGGTGTGGCGGCGCTGGGTTTCGGTACTGCCACCATCCCGCAGGTCCGCAAGATCGTCGGCCCGGGCAGCCCGCCGGTGGCGTGCGCACAGGTCGAGATGCAGCGCTACGGCGTGGCCACGATGATGATCCTCGGCCCCACCGAGAGCCTGGTGATCGCGGATGACTCGGCCGACCCCCGCCTGCTTGCGGCGGATCTTCTGAACGAGGCCGAGCACGGCACCGATTCGGCGGTGCTGCTGGTCACCACGTTGGCGGCACTGGCCGATGCGGTCGAGCCGCACCTGCAGGCGCAGTTGGCAGCGCTGCCGACGGCGCGCAGCGAGGCTGCCCGTGCAGCACTGGGCGCCAACGGCGGCTGTGTGCTGGTCGGCTCTCTGGAAGAGGCAGCCGAGGTGGCGAACCGTTGGGCACCCGAACACCTGCAGGTGGCCGTGGCGCCGCAGCACGAAGACGCTCTGCTCGACATGCTGGTGAACGCCGGCGAGATCCTCGTGGGTCAGAGCACCCTGTTCAGCGCCGGCAACTTCGTCATCGGCTGTCCGGCCAGCCTGCCCACCGGCGGGTTCGCGCACGTCAGCAGTGGCATCACGGCCGAGGCATTCCTGAAGCGCACGGCGGTGGCGCGGGCCGACGCTGCGGCGCTGGCACGGATGACCCCGACGATCCTGGCCATGAGCCGGCACGAGGGCTTTCCCGCCCACGCCAACGCTGCGGCCATCCGACTCTGACCGTCACGTCGCTCGGGCCGTCGCGCCGCGCCGTCGTGCTGCCCTCGAGGGGCGACGGCTACATCGAATTGTCGGATCGGTCCGTTTTCCGAGCCGACGCGTTGTCTCGTCAATCGAACATATGTACGATTCAGTCGTGGAGTCGTCGACCGACCTTCTCGATGCGATGCCGCTGTCGCCCGCCGAGCTGGTCGATGCCCTGGCGCTGCACGAGCGACGTGGCGCGGTGCTGGCAATGGCCATCGCTCGGCTCGAGCGGATGGGCCAGTGGGCTGATGACGGTGCGGTGTCGATGCTCGCCTGGCTGCGCAACCGCTGTCGCATGTCGAACCGCGATGCCGCGGCGTGGGTGCGCCGCGGGCGCCTGCTCGATCGTCACGAGCAGTTCGGCCAGGCCGCGGTCGACCACCGGCTCACCTCTTCACAGTTGGCCGAGGTCGAGCGCCTGCGCCGGCCCAGGTACGACGCGCTGTTGGGTGAGCACCAGGGGTTGCTGATCGAACAGTTGGCACCGCTCGATGCCGCGCAGACGGCCGTGGCCTGCGGCGTGTGGCGCGAACGGGCCGATGCCATCATCGACGACGCCGAGCCGCCGCTGCCGCCCACACGTGCCCTGTCGCTGGCCCGCGACGGTGCGGGTGGCGTGCTGGGCAAGTTGACCCTCGACGAGATGGCAGCTACCGAACTCGACAAGGCGTTGTCCACGGCCCGCACCTTCGAGGGTGATCACGACGACCGCACCCTCGTCGAGCGCGATGGGGATGCGCTGTTCGACATCGTCTCGTTCTTCAACCGCCACCACTCGGGCACGGGCACGCCGCGCCACCTGCCGCACATCACGGTCTCCGTCGATGGTTCCACGCTCGACGACTGCCCGGTCGGGGTGAACGACGACACGCAGCAGCCGGTGGGCGGCGCAGTGGTCGACACGCTGCTGTGCGACTGCAAACTGCACGGCATCGTCCGCGATGCGACCGGCGCGCCGTTGGCGTTCGGCCGTGCCCGCTACACCGTGCCGCGTGCGTTGTTCCGCCAGGTGGCGGCCCGCGATGGTGGCTGCCGGTTCCCCGGGTGCGATCGCCCGGTGCGCTACTGCGATGCCCACCACATCCGCTACTGGCGTCACGGTGGCGGCACCGATTTCGGCAACCTGGTGCTGCTCTGCAACCGGCATCACCACCTCGTGCATCAACAGCATCTGGTGCTCACGCTCGAGCCCGCCGGTGAATTGCAGGTGCAATGGAACAACGGTCGGCTTCGCCGCAGCGAACCGCGCGGTGCCCCTCCACGGGTGGCGGTGGCCTGAACAGTTGTTGCACGTCCTGCGCCACCGGTGCAGGCTTGCCCGCATGCGCGCCGACGACATTCCCGTGGCCCACACCCCCGCGGGTGGCTACGGCACCGAGTTCCCGCCGCCGATCCTGGCCGGGTGCACCGAGCCACTCGTGGCGGGTGCACCCGATCTGCGCGGCACCTGGCGCGTGATCAGCGCCACCCGTGGCGGCGAACCCGTTCCAGAGGGCGACCGACTGCTGCGCTACACCGAGCGCATCGAACAGTGCGGCGACCGCATCGTCGACTGCGGCGGCGGCACGATCGCCGATGCCCGTGCCGACGGCACGGAAGAGCATGGCGTGCACGACGTGTCGGCGTTCGACTACACCACGCCGATCCACGTGGTCGCCTCCTACGAGGATGGCGTGTTCGTGCTGCGGCCGGTGGGGCTGCCGGGCATCGAGGTCACCCGGCGACTGGATGCCGATGGCCACATGATCTGGACGAGGCCCGACATGGGCGGCATCGTGGTGGTGCTCGAGCGCGTCGGCACGACAGCGTCGCCGGCGGGGCAGTAGTTTCGCCCGAGCACCAAAGAGGGGGACGTCATGGCACACGACCTGATCATTCGCAACGGCACCATCGTCGACGGCACCGGGGCTCCCGGCTACGTGGCCGATCTGGCCATCGACGGCGACCGCATCACCGCGATCGGCGACCTCTCGGGCGAGGTGGCGGCGAAGGAGATCGACGCCACCGGCCAGATCGTGTCGCCCGGTTTCATCGACCTGCACACCCACCTCGATGCGCAGGTCGGCTGGGACCCGTACATGACCTCGAGTTCATGGCACGGCGTCACCACGGTGCTGATGGGCAACTGCGGCGTCACGTTCGCCCCTGTTCGCCCCGACGACCGCCAGTTCCTGGCCGAGATGATGGAGAGCGTCGAGGACATTCCGCGTGACGCGATCCTCGATGGGCTGCCGTGGGACTGGGAGACCTACCCGCAGTACCTCGATTCGGTGCAGCGTCTGCAGCCGGCACTGAACATCGTGGGAATGGTGGGTCACTGTGCAGTGCGCTACCACGTGATGGGCGAGCGTTCGCTGACCGACGAGCCGGCCACCGCCGAGGAACTGAACCGCATGCGCGACATCGCCGAGGAAAGCGTCGCCGGTGGCGCCGTGGGCTTCAGCACCTCGCGCATCCTGCTGCACGTGGTGCCCGATGGCCGCTACGTGCCGGGCACCTTGGCCCCCATCGACGAGTACCTCGCAGTCGCCGACGGCATGAACGCCGCGGGCGGCGGACTGTTCCAGGCGGTCAACGACTTCGCCACCCGTGGCGCGCTCGAGGTGACCCTGCTGAAGGAGATGGCGGCGTCGTGCGGCGATGTGCTGTTCAGCGGCGGCGTGGGCAACAGCGGCCGCGGCGGGCTCGACTTCTTCGGTGCCTTCCTCGACGAGAACAGCGGCAAGGCCGGCCGCATCACGCTGGCGTCGATGACACGACCGAGCGGGTCGCTCTGCGGCCTTGCCCAGATCTCGCCGGTGAAGGGCAAGCAGTGGCGTGCCCTGATGCAGTTGCCCACCATCGCCGATCGTGTCGCCGCGCTGAAGGACCCGACGACCCGCGCTGCGCTGGTCGCCGAGGGCAAGGAGAAGGGGATGTGGTACGACCCCAACTTCATCCACCCGCTGGGCACCGAGGCGTCGCCCGACTACCACGAGGAAGGCGGCATGTCGATCGCCGACCACGCGGCGGCACTGGGCGTGCACCCTGTCGAGTTCGTGATCGACCGTCTGATCGCCAGCGACGGCATGGAGCTGTTCAACACCTGGTTCTTCAACCGGGCAACGGGTTCGATGGGCGAGCTGCTGGGCCTCGACAACGTTTACCCCGGCCTCGCCGACACGGGTGCCCACGCCGGCCAGATCTGCGACGCCGACGCGAGCACGCACTACCTCACCTACTGGCACCGCGCGAAGCGCATGGTGGAACTGCCCGAGGCCGTGCGTCGGCTGACGTCGTTCCCGGCGGGTGTGCTGGGCCTGCAGCAGCGCGGCACCTTGCAGGTGGGTCACTTCGCCGACATCAACGTTTTCGACATCGACGCGTTGGCCAGCGACCACCCCACCTACGTGAACGACTTCCCGGGCGGCAAGGGTCGGCTGATGGTGAAGAGCCGTGGCTACGCCGCCACGTTGGTGAACGGCAAGGTGGTCACCGAGCACGGCCGCCACAGCGGCGAACGCCCCGGTCGGGTGATCCGCGAGTTCGCCCGCAGCTGACAGACCGCCGGCGGAGGCATCATGGTGGTGATGGCTCGGCGCGCAGCGCGTGGTTACCAATGACCCTGTCATGACCATGTCGGCCGTGAAAGGCTGCGCTGCATGAGTGGCGCCGTCACCGAACACTTCGATGTCGTCATCGTGGGGGCCGGCATCAGCGGGGTGGGTGGGCTGTACCACCTCACCACCCGATGCCCCGACCTGTCGGTGGTGTCGTTCGAGAAACTCGACGACTTCGGCGGCACGTGGCGCTGGCACACCTACCCGGGCGTGCGCAGCGACAGTGATCTCTACACGTTCGGCTACCGGTTCAAGCCGTGGATGGGCGCGCCCATCGCCACGGCCGGCGAGATCCTGAAGTACATGGGCGAGGTGATCGACGA
>JBJTXX010000115.1:0-543 GCA_046082485.1 Actinomycetota bacterium | reverse complement strand
GGTGCCCTCGTGGCCCGGGTGACGAGCGACGTGGAGACGCTGGCGCAGTTCTTCCAGTGGGGTAGCCTCGCATGGCTGCTCGACGGCACCCTGATGGTGCTGGTGGCCGGGGTGATGCTGGCCTACGACTGGGTGCTCGCGGTGGTGGCCTTCGTGGTGGCCGCTCCGTTGGGATACGTGCTGCAGCGTGTGCAACGGCACCTGGTGCGTGCGTACGACCGTGCACGTGGCCGCAACGCCGACGTGATGACACAGATCAGCGAGGTCGTGTCGGGGGCCGAGACCCTTCGCGCCTACGGTGCCGGGCCTCGCTACGCGGCGCGGGCCAGACGCACCAGCCACGAGCGCTCGAACTCGTTCATCAAGGCCGGCACCATCACGGCGTTCCTGTTCCCCTCCGGCGAGGTGTTCGGCGTGCTGACGGTGTCCGCGGTGGTGATCACCGGTCTGCTGCGCGGCCCGGGCAGTGGCCTCACGTCGGGTGCGATGGTCGGCTTCGTGTTCCTCACCTACCGATTCCTCGAGCCGATCGCGGAGTTCACC
>JBJTXX010000114.1:0-9083 GCA_046082485.1 Actinomycetota bacterium | reverse complement strand
ACCCACAGCACCTTGGTGGGCACGCGGCCGCGGTTGAGGCAGCGGTGCGGCTCGGTGCTGGGGAAGGCGAAACTGTCGCCCTTCGACAGCACGAAGTGGCGCTCGCCCACCCAGAGGTCGAGCGTGCCCTCCATCACCAGGCCGGCCTCGGCGCCCTCGTGCGTGTAGAACTCGCTGTCGGCACCGGGCCGGATGGTGCTGATCAGCACCTCGAGCGGGCCAGACAGGTTGGGCGAGAGCAGTTCCTCGGTGATGCCGAGCCCGGTGAAGGTGAGATTGCGCCGGTTCGCCGCCCTGACGATGATGTCTCGCTCGTCGTCGGGACCCGGCGCCGCAGCGTGGAAGAACCAGTTCATGTGCACGCCGAGCGCATCGGCGATGAGTTTCAGCACGCCGATGGGCAGCCGCGACACGTCGCGCTCGATCTGGCTCAGGTAGCTCACCGAGATGCCGACCGCCGTGGCGACGTCGCTGAGCGTGCGGCCCTGTGCCCTGCGCAGTTCGCGGATGCGACCGCCGATCTGGGCTCCGTCGACGTCGGCCAGTTCGGCCGCGTCGGCATCGGCCGACGTCGCCTCCCTCGCCGAACTCAGCGCCCTGATGGCCATGGCCTCAGTCTGCCCTATGCCCGAGTGCGCTCACTCTTCGGATCGTAGAACGGGGCCATCGACACCCGGGCCGGCACCCGCTCGCCGGCGATCTCGATCTCGTACGAGCCGCCCAGGACCCAGTCGCGATCGGCAGGCGCACCGCCGTTCGAGACATACCCCATGCCGATGGCAGCACCGACCGTGTGGCCGAACATCCCCGACGTGATGCGCCCGACGAGCACGCCGTCGCGCCAGATCGGCTCGTTGTGGTACACGAGGCGCTGGTCGTCGAGCAGGGCGAACTGGGCGAGGCGTTGCGTCACCGGCGCCGACTTGGCCGCAAGCAGGGCCTCGCGGCCGATGAAGCCGCCCGGCTTGTCCCATGCGACGGCGAAGCCGAGCCCCGCCGACAGCGGGGTGTCGGTGTTGTCGATGTCGACGCCCATGTCGCGGTAGCCCTTCTCGAGTCGCAGGCCGGCCATCGCCGCAAGGCCCACGGGCCGCAGCCCGAACGCGACACCCGCATCGAGCAGGTCGTCGTACAGCGACACGGCGTAGTCGGTGGACACGTGCAGCTCGTAGCCGAGTTCGCCGACGTAGGTGACCCTCGAGATCCAGAGTGGCGCGGCGCCGACATGGGTGCTGCAGCCCGTGAGGTAGGGGAGGGCCTCGTTCGACAGGTCGCACTCGGCCAGCCCCTGCAACAGGTCCCTCGAACGCGGGCCCTGCACCGACAGCAGCGTGATCGCCGCGGTGATGTCGGTGGTCGTGACGTGCTCGCCGGGATGCGTGGCCCGCCGCACCATCGCCTCGACGCGGCGATGCACGAGATCGCTCGCCACCACACAGAACCGGTCGGTCGCCTGGCGGGTGACGGTGACATCGGCGGCGATACCGCCGCGCTCGTCGAGCCACTGGGTGTAGACCACCCGACCGACCTCACGGTCGACGTGGTTGGCCGACAGCCTCGACAGCACGGTGGCCGCATCGGGGCCCTGCACCAACCACTTCGCCATCAGGCTCATGTCCATCACGCCGACCGCCTCGCGCACGGCGCGGTGCTCGGCAGCCACCAGCGGAGAGGACGGTTGCCGCACGAAGTCCATCACGGGCACGGGCTTCGGTGCGGCGCCGGCGAACCACTCGGGGAACTCCCAACCACACGACACACCGAAGTGGGCGCCTGCGGCAACGTGTCGATCGTGCAGCACCGAACGGCGCACGCCACGCGCAGTCCGGGGCTTCCACGCCGGCCACGCCGCATCGCCGAACAGCGCGCCGAGCTGTTCGACGGTGCGCTGCCGACGGAACCGCCGCGAGCTCTCGTGACCCGCGGCGCGGTCGACCGCATAGCCGGTGATGTCGACCGGGGGTGCGCCGTCGACGATCCACTGGGCCAGGACGTTCCCCACGCCGCCGCCCAACAGGATGCCCAGTGAGTTCAGGCCCGCCGCCACCCAGTAGCCATCGAGTTCGGGTGCTGGCCCGAGCATGGGATGCAGGTCGGGAGTGAACGACTCGGGCCCGCAGAAGAACATCCGCACGCCGCAGTCGGCGAGCGACGGCACACGGTCCATCGCCCGGGAGAGAAACGGTGACAGGCGGTCCCAGTCCGGTTCGAGTGTGCCGAACGAGAAACCGTCGGGCACCGCCTCTGGTGACCACGCGGCCGCCACGGGTTCGAACAGGCCGACCAGCATCCCGTCGCCCTCGGGGCGGTAGTAGCCGTAACGCTCCGGGTCCTCCACCACCGGCAGGTCGGGGTGCATCCCCGGCACCGGCCCGGTCAGCAGGTAGTAGTGCTCTGCTGCCTGCAGTGGCACCTGCACGCCGGCGAGGGCGCCGAACTGCCGGGCCCACATGCCGGCGGCGTTCACCACGTGCTCGCACTCGATGCGCCCAGCGTCGGTTCGCACGGCCACCACCCTGCCGTCGTGCACCTCGACGCCGGTGACCGACACGTGCTCGATGACCCGTACCCCTCGCTGGCGGGCGCCCTTGGCCAACGACACTGCCACGCCCACGGGGTCGGCGCGGCCCTCGTCGGCGACGTGGAAACCGGCGAGCACGTCGTCGGTGCGCAGCAGTGGCCAGAGTTCGGCCACCTCGCGCGGGCTGATCTCGCGGTCATCGACGCCGAACCCGTTGAACCATGCCGATGCCCGGCGAAGCGCCTCCAGCCGGGCAGGTGTGGAGGCGATCGTCACGTGGCCCACTGGCCGGAAGCCGGTGCTGTGCCCTGTCTCGGCCTCGAGCCGGCTGTACAGGTCGCGGGAGTAGCGGGCCATGAACAGTGACGTCTCGTCGAGCATGCCTGCCGAGGTGATCAGGCCGGCGGCGTGCCATGTGGTGCCGGCGGTCAGTTCGTGGCGTTCCAGCAGCACCACGTCGGTGCAGCCGAGCCGGGTGAGGTGGTAGGCGATCGAGCAACCGATCACCCCGCCGCCGACGATCACCACCTGTGCCCGTTCCGGCAACCGACTCGTCGCGTCCACCTGCGTCCTTTCGTGGTTGGGCACACCCTAGGGCTGCCGTAGTGTCGGGCGGTCACGAGAGGGATGGGGGATGGACGATCGACTGGTGCGCATCGGGCGTTTGGCGGCGGTGTCGCAGGGCCTCGAGCGCGAGGGGGCCTACAACGGGGCGAAGTTGCTGCGGGCGCTGATGGAGAGCGAACTGGCGCGTCATGCGGCGGCCGAGGCGCCCTCGGGAATGTCGGCTGCGGGGGCGGCGCTCGACGACCTGCTCGCCGAGATGGGCGACCACATTCCGGCTGCGGTCGCCGCGCTGCTGCCCACCGTTGCCGACCATGTGCGTGCAGGCCGCACGATTCCCCTCGACGACGCGCCGCGCGCCCACGTGTGCCGGGCGTGCGGCGAGGTGTTCCTCGGGGAACTGCCCGAGCGGTGCCCGGTCTGCGAGGCGCCGCCGCTGTCGTACAAGGAACTCCTGCCGATCTGGTATCTCGAGCCGGTCGAGTCGCAGGCGCTGCTGCAGGCCCTCGAGGCCAGCCGTCTGCAGGTGCTGGCCGCCGTCGACAGTCGCAGCGACGGTGCCCTTTCGGCGCAGCCGGCACCGGGGGAGTGGTCGGTGCGGCAGGCGCTCGAGCACATGCTCTTCGCCGAGGGGTTGTTCGCTGAACGGATCGGTCGGCTGATCGAGGAGGACCAACCGAACCTGGCGTCACGAGCGGTGTGGGCCGAGACGCCGACCTCCGACGAGGGCAGCGCCGACTCCGACCTCGGTGCGTCGCAGTTGGCGGCCGAGATCTCCGCGCTGAGGTCGGCCACCATCGCTCGTCTCGCCGGTCTGTCGGCCGACGGGTGGCAGCGACGCGGTTGGCACCCCGAATGGGGTGGAGTGACGGTGCAGACGCAGGCGTCGTACTTCGGTCGTCACATGGCGTCGCACATGGCGCAACTGGCGGCGGCTGCCGAGGGCCGGCTGGCCGGGCGCTGAGCCCGAGCGGTCAGGCGCAGGCCACGCAGGTGGCGGCCCACGGAACCACTTCGAGTCGTTCGGCAGCGATGGGGCGATGGCACACGGTGCACTCGCCGTAGTTCCCCTCCTCGAGGCGCGTGAGCGCGGCTTCGACCAGGGCGAGCTGCTGCAGCAATTGGCCGTGGATCGCGACATCGGCGAAGCGCTCGATGGCGATGCTCGTGCCCTCACCCACGCGCTTGCCGAACGAGATGCCGCCGCTCGGCGCCGCTGCGCCGGTGCGCAACGCCTCGGCTCGTGCGGCAAGTTCGTCGTGGAAGGCGATCAGCACCTCCTGCGGCGATGCCGTCGGCCCGTCGTGGTCGCTCATCCCAGCACGGCGGTGGCGTGGGCGGCGACGGCCTGCAGGAACGCCTCGTGCGTGCCCGAGAAGTTGGTGTCCTCACCGCTGGTGGTGCCGTAGGTGCGTGTGGCCGACAGCTTCACGATCGTGACCCTGTCACGGGGCGACACGAACACCCACTGGTTGTAGACCCCGATCGCGCTGTACTGGCCCGCCCCGCCCGGCATCAGCCACCACTGGTAGCCATAGCCCTCGGGCAGGGTGCCACCGGCGATCACCGGCCGCCCGCATTCCAGGTGCGGTGCATCGGCCACCACTGAGGCGGCGGCCCATTCGGCGGGCACCACCTGGCGGCCGTTCCACGACCCGCCGTGTCGGTACAGCTCGCCGAGCTTGGCGAAGTCGCGGGCCGTCAGGTTCAAGCCGCCGAAGGCCATCTCGCGGCCGTGCGCGTCGAGCAACCAGTAGCCGTCGTGCTGCATGCCGAGCGGTTCGTACAGATGCTGCTGCATGTAGTCGGTGATCGACTGACCGGTGGCCCGAACCAACAGCGCGCCCAGTGCCTGGGTGTCGGTCGAGTTGTACTGGCAGACGGTGCCCGGGGCCACGTCGGGTTCGGCGGTGGCGACGAAGTGGTCGAGGCTGCCGCCCGGTCCCATCGCTGCGCCGAGGCGGGCGATGTCGCTTCCCGGGTCGCTGTAGTCCTCGTTCCACCTGGCACCCGACGACATCTGCAGCACGTCCTTGATGCTGACGCCGTCGTATGCGGAGCCCGGCTCGGCGTCGATGTAGTCGCTGATCGGGTCGTGGATCGATCGGATGTGACCCTGCTCGACGGCGATGCCGACCAGCGCGGAGATGAAGCTCTTGGCCACCGACATCGACATCCACTGCACCTCGGGGCCACCTGTCAGGCGGTACTGCTCGTGCACGACGGCACCGTCGCGCAGGATCAGCAGCGCGGCGGTGTCGGTGACGTCGAGGAACTGCTCGGTGTCGACCGTGTCGCCGAGGAAATCGAAGTCGGTGGGCAGATCGATGGCGGAACCATTGGGGAAGTGGTGCGGCTGGCTGCTCGGCTCGAGGTGGCGGCTGGGCAGCAGGCGGTACATCCGGCCGAAGTGCTCGTGCTGGGGCACGCCGGTGAAGAGTCGAAGGGATGCGAAGGGCGAGACGCTGGCCATGGCGCGGATCGTAGGTCGGCCCGTGGGCCGGGTGGTCACCTGCGGTCGGGCACCCAGTTGCCGTGAAAGCCGAACGGCACGCGCTGGGGCAGTTTCACCCGGGCGACGTAGCCACGGGCGAGGTCCTGTGCGTCGAGCACGACGAACTCGGCCGAGTCGTCGTTGCCGTCGTGCACGAACATCAACAGCCAGCCGTCGTCCTCCTCCGTGCTGCCCGGTCGACCGACGAAGACCGGCTCGCCCGCTGCGCGGCCGTCGCCGTGATCGAACACCTCACGAGCCCCGGTGAGCAGGTCGTGCTTCACGGTGGGCCAATGCATGCGGGAACTCGGCTGGGCGCAGTAGCCGTAGCGATAGGGCTTTCCCGTCAGTGAACCTCGATGGCGGGGGAACTCGTTGAACTGCTCGTCGATCGTGGTGGCCGACACGGTCCGGGCAACGGGGTCGGCCTCCCAGCGAACCAACCTTGCCGACGAATCGCCGAAGGGGCCGTTCCGGTCGTTGCGCATCATCACGTCGTAGAAGCACACGTCGAGCACCACCTTGCCGTCGGCGGTGTCGTAGGCGTTCATCGGGTGGAACACGTAGCCGACGGGCACGTCGATCCAGACGATGTCGGCCGCCGTGCCCTCGCGGGGCATCAGCCCGATGCGGTTGCCGTAGTCGTCGTACCAGCGGAAGGGGAAGGTGCGACCGGCGAAGGCGAGGTCGAGGTCGACGAGCACGGGCTGGTCGTAGACGACGATGTACCGCTCGGTGATCGAGACGTCGTGGGCCATCGTCATGCCGGGCAGGGGGATGTCGACGGTGCGGTTCACCTTGCCGTCGCGGCCGACCCGCACGTACTGCACGTGGTCGAGCCATTCGGCCCAGGCATAGGTGATCGCGTGCATCTCGCCGGTCGTGGGGTCGACCTTGGGGTGTGCCGTGAACGCGCCGGGCAGGGTGCCGTAGAAGTCGTTGCGTCCGACGGTCTCGAGTTCGTAGGTCAGTTCCACCGGGCAGCCGCCGGCCTCGACCATCGCCCAGGTGGTGCCGGCGAACCCGCCGACGTTGGTGTTCGGCCCGCCGGGGCTGTTGTTCCAGTTGCGGCCCGGGATGTCGGGCTGGCCGCGGAGGGCGCTGATCGTGCTGGAGCCGACGTAGCGGTTGCGGTACCACTCGGCACGGCCCTCGCGCAGGCAGATGCCGTGCACCATGCCGTCGCCGATGAACCAGTGATGGGTGGCGGCGTCGACGTCGGAGGCCGGGTTCGGCCCGTTGCGCAGGTAGCGACCGTTCAGGTCGGCGGGCAGTTCGCCGATCACGGGCAGGTCGAGCGCGGTGACTTCGTCGCTCACCGGGGCGTAGTTGCCGGTGAGGTAGCGATTGTCGATGTTGGTCATGGTGACAGTGTCTAGTGTGACGAGTTGACGATGTCAAGTGGTCGGCGTAGCCTGCTCACGTGGCCCCCACCTCGTTGCGCGAAACGGTCCTGCAGGCGGCGGTCGAGCACATAGCCGAGCACGGGCCCGACGGGCTGTCGTTCCGGCAGGTGGCAGCGGCTGCTGGTGTCAGCCACCAGGCGCCCTACCACCACTTCAGCGACCGCAAGGGAATCTTCCAGGCGATCGCGCTCGAGGGCTTCACCATGTTCGCGGCCGCCCTTCGGCATGCCGAGGCAGACGGCGGCGACGACTCTTCGATCTCGCTGCTGCAGGCCTATGTCGACTTCGCGGTCGAGCACACCGGCCACTTCCGAGTGATGTTCCGCCCCGAACTGACCTGCATCGACGAGAACCCCGAACTTGCCGCCGTGGCCGGCGAGTCGTTCGACGTCCTGCTCGATCACGTGCAGCAACAGTTGGGCAGCCGTTCGTCGGTGGCGGAGGTCCGCGAGCGTGCGGTGACGATGTGGTCGGTGGCACATGGTCTGGCGACGCTGTTGATCGACGGCCCGCTCGAGCAGCACGTGGGGCCGCTGCCGGACCGCAGGGCGCTGACACGGGCCGTTGCCATGCAGACCGGGCTGTCGTCGCCTCGGCGCTGAGGGCCGTGTCGGCTCAGTTCGCCGAGCGAGCGCGCACCAGGGTGGGCAGCAGCGCCTGCGCCACGGCCTCCGGTCGTTCCTCGTGTGCGAACAGGCCAGCGTCCGCCACGACCTCGATGTGGGCGGACCGGAACTCGGCCACCATCGCCCTGGCCCTGTCGACCGGGAAGAAGCGGTCGTGCTGGCCCCAGACCAACACCACCGGAACGTCGATGCGGCGGTGGGCCTCGGCGAGTCCGCGCACCAGGTCGTAGTCGAAGCTCTTCAGCAGACGCGTTGCGGCCCTCAGCTGGACGGGGGAGCGGTGCAGCGGCTGCAGGAAGAACTCGTCGAACTCGCCATCGAGCAGCGACCGGTCGCGGAAGGCATCGCCGAGCACCAGCCGGTTCCGTCGCAGGCGTGGCTTGCCGGCGGCCCAACCGAGCGCGGCACCGAAACCGGGCACGAAACGACCCGCCACGAACGACCTGAACTTCCAGCTGTTGCCCGACGAGAACTCGGTGTCGAGCAGGCCCATGGCGCGAAGTCGGGTGTCGCCGGCCATGGCGTGGCGGGCGATCAGCCCGCCGCTGTCGTGGCCCACCACTGCGACGTCGTCGAGCTCGAGCAGGTCGACTGCGCGGCGAACGCTCTCGATGTGCCGCTGGATCGTGAGGGTCGACTGAGGTGTGAACCGGCTGGAACCCGCACCGGGCAGATCGATCAGGTGGCAGGTGACGTGCTCGGCCAGATGGGGCAGCAGGCAGCGGAATGTGGCGCTGCTCACGGGCCAGCCGTGCACGAACAGCACGTCAGGCCCCTGGCCGACCCTGCGGTAGGCGACCTCGGCGTCTCCCGTGTCGAGGAAACGGTGGGGCGGCTCGCGGAACAACTGGCTGGCGGCGACGGCGTCCGGCATCGAGGGTTCCTCCGAGAATGTAGTGAATACTACAAATACCCTAGCCGCGTCGGTCGGTACGATCAACGGCAATGGGCTACCGGCACTCCAGGCAGGAGATCCTCGACGGGGCGGTCGCGCTGGTTCTCGACGAGGGATTGGCGCGCCTGACGTTCGGGTCGCTCGCCCGCAGGTCGGGTGTCAGCGACCGCATCATCGTCTATTACTTCCCTTCGAAGGAGGAACTGATCGGCGAGGTGCTGTCGGTGTTCGGCGGGCGCCTGCAGGCGGCGCTCGGCCCCGCACTGCCGGCCGCGGTGCCCGACCACGTGTCGTTCGTGCGGTCGGTGTGGCCGCTGCTCGCCACGCCGAGGTTCGACCCCGTGTTCGCGGTGTTCTTCGAGGCCAGCGGTCTGGCATCCGCGGGCGTCGAGCCCTACCGCACGATGGCGGCGGCCCTTGTGAAGGGCTGGGTCGCCTGGGCCGAGCAGTCGATCACCGGAGACGCGGCCCACCGGAGATCCGAGGCGGCGGCGGCCATCGCCACGATCGACGGACTGCTGCTGATGCGCCAACTCTCGGGTGCTGCCGCAGCGAACCGCGCGGCGGCGGCGATCAA
>JBJTXX010000113.1:0-7530 GCA_046082485.1 Actinomycetota bacterium | reverse complement strand
TCGCTGAGCGAGGCGATCGAGGCGTTCGAGGCCGACACCGTGCTGCGCGAGGCGATGGGGCACGACCTCAGCCTGGCCTACCTGACCCTGCGGAAGAACGAGGTCGAAGCGTGGGAGGCCGAGGGCCTGCCATGGGACCCCCACGAGATCACCGACTGGGAACTGGCGCGCTACCTGCCCGTGTACTGACCGGTCAGGCGAGGCCCAGCACGGGGAGGCAGGGCTCCACGCCCAGCAGGCGGATGTCGGCCCTGCGCACGTGCTCGGCGAAGTGGCCGGCCGTCATCTCGAAGGCCATCGATTCGTCCTCGGTGTCGCGTCGCATCTTCCGTTCGTGGGCCGTGTGGGTGTAGCCCAGCGAACGCGTCACCCCGAGCGACGCAGCGTTGTCGTGGAAGGCGTGCGTCGTGGCGAGCCGTGCACCGAACCCCTCGAAGCCGAGCTGCAGGGTGGCGACGCGCATCTCCTTGCCCAATCCACGGCCCTGGAACCGCCGACCCAGCCAGGATCCCGTCTCGAACGTGCGGCGGTCGGGGAAGTCGACCGCCCCCATCCCGGTACTGCCCACGAGTTCACCGTCGACGACGACACCGAAGTTCAGGGCCCAGTTCGCCGGTGTCAGCTCGGCCCGGTTGCGCCAGTGGAACCGCAGCGCGTTGCGTTCCATCTCCGGCGACGGCGCATCCGTCCATGGGAACGCGAACGGCATCGTGGACGGGTCGTGGATTCCCTCGGCCGCGAGCCGGGCCAAACGGGTGGCCGTGTCGTCGTCGAGCGGCACCAGTTCCAGCACCGGCGTCACCACCCGCAGGTCGAAGAACGGCCAGTAGGGGTGGGGCATGCCCGCGGACCGGGTGTCGGGCTCAGTAGGCCGATGCGGCGACCACGGCGGCGCGGTCGGCCTCGGCCATGCGGGCGATCTCGTCGACCTCCTCGGTCTTGAAACCGGCCATCTCGCGGAACTTGCGAGCCAGTTTGATCGCCGCCTCGCGGCTCTCGCCACGCATGCCGCGGAAGTTGAACAGGCCGTCGACGGTGCGCTGAAACTCGAGCGCCTGAGTCTGGCGTTCCTTGTCGTCCTTGGTGAGCTCGCGCAGCCAGGTGCTGCCCATCTTCACGTGTGTCACCTCGTCGGCGAGCATCCAGTCCTCGCAGAACTCCAGCACGGGGTCGTTCATCTCGCGGGCGAAGTCGCGCATCGTCGTGAAGACGTCGATGGCAAGGCCCTCGAGCGCCCGGTTCACGCCGGCGAGGCGGAACACGGGGTCGGGGTGGCATGCGGCCTCGAAAAGGGTGACGGCCTCGCTGAACTCGCCGACGTCGGTGCCCATGTGGTCGCCGAGCATCAGGCTGATCTCCACGTGACGCGCCTCGTCCCAGCACTGGCGGGCCATGTCGAGCTTCATGGCGAAGGGGGTCTCGGCGGTGGAGTAGTCGAATGCGGTGCGACCGGCGCCCTCGAGGGCCTGGATCTCGCCGACGAAGATGCCGTGCATCTGGCGACGGGCGCGGTCGGCGGATTCCTCCGACTCGGGGTCGATGCGTCGGGCATCGGCAGCGCCGTTCATCCGCTGGTCGGCGAACCGGTCGGCGGTGGTGATGCGGTGGAACCGGGCGTCACGTGCGAGCTGGTCGGGCGGCAACTGGGTGCGCATGGCCGAAACCTATCCCAGTTCGCGGCCACGTGCAGGATGCGGCGCGGCGTTCCCCTGTCGGGTCGGCAAAGATGGCGAGGTGCGCGTCGCCTACACCCTCGAGCAGTGCTGGCACCGGGTGCCCGGCGGCACCGGTGTAGCGGCGCTGCGCATTGCCGAGGCATTGGGCCCGCACAACGACGTGCGCCTCGTCGGCGTGGCCGGTCGTCATCGCCGCCTGCCCCCCGACCCGTGGGTGCCGACGATCCCCGTCGCGCACCTGCCCATCGCCTCACCGTGGCTCTACGAGACGTGGCTGCGGCTCGGCTGGCCCAAGGTGGAGATGGCCGCAGGCCCGATCGACATCGCGCACGCCACCACGCTCATCCCGTGCGCCACCGATGCCCCGCTCATCGTCACGATGCACGACCTCGCCTTCCTGCACGAACCGTCGCACTTCACCAAGCACGGGGTGAGGGTCTTCCATCGCAGCCTCAGGTACACCCGTCGGCACGCGGACCTGGTGCTCTGCTGCAGCCAGGCGACGATGGACGACTGCGTGAAGGCGGGGATCGACGCCGATCGCCTGCGCCTGGTGCCCCTCGGCGTGGAGACCGAGCGGGCCACGCCGGAGGAGGTCGAGCGGGTGCGCCGGTCGCACGGCCTTCCCGAGCGCTACTTGCTGTTCGTGGGCACGGTCGAGCCCCGCAAGAACCTGCGCGGCCTCGTGGCCGCGATCGGCCACCTGCCCGAACCGATTCCGTTGGTCGTGGCCGGCGCAGCAGGTTGGGGCGACACCGGCGTCGACGTCGACGATTCGGGGGTGCGATTCCTCGGATTCGTGCCGAACGAGGACCTCGGCCCGCTCTATGCCGGTGCCGTGGCGTTCTGCTACCCGAGCGAACGCGAAGGCTACGGCCTGCCGGTGCTGGAGGCCATGGCGCAGGGCACGCCCGTGGTGACCAGCCGCGGCAGCGGCACGGAGGAGACCGCGGGCCATGCCGCGGTGCTGGTGGACCCGCACGACGCTGCCGACATCGCCCGTGGTATCGACGAGGCGATGCGCCGCACCAAGGAACTGGCGGCGAAGGGCCTGGCGAGGGCACAGCGCCGCAGTTGGGCCCACAGCGCGGCGCTGACAGCAGCCGCCTACCGGGAACTCGCGCCGTGACCCATTCGGTGCTCGTGAACCTGCTGTGGTGCGTTCCCGGTGGCGTCGGCGGCTCGGAGGAATACCTGGTGCGGCAACTGCTCGGCCTTGCCGAGCAGAACGAGCAGGGCGAACACGCCGGGCCGTCGGGGCCGGAATGGAATGTCCGAGTCGCGGCTGCCCGTGGCCTGTCGCAGGCGCACCCCGAACTGCTTGCCGTGGCCGAGATGGTGGAACCGGAGTTCGGGAGCCACGGCCGCGCGCGGCGTGTGCTGGGCGAAGTCACCTGGCTGCGTCGACACACGCGGGGCGTCGACCTCGTGCACCACGGCGGCGGCACGGCACCCGTGGGTGCCCACCGGCCCTACGTGCTCACCATCCACGACCTGCAGTTCCTCACCTACCCGCAGTACTTCTCGCGCCTGAAGCGCTCGTACCTGGCTGCCGTGATCCCGTCGTCGGCGCGCCGTGCCGCCGTCGTCGCCGTCCCGAGCGAGTACGTACGCGACCGCGTGGTGGCCGAGTACGGCGTGACGGCCGATCGAGTGCATGTCGTGCCACATGGCATCGAACCCGCGCTCGCCGGTCACGTGACGCCCCCCGACGAACTGCGCAGTCGCTACTCGCTGGGAGACGGGCCGCTGCTGGTGTACCCCGCCATCACGCACCCCCACAAGCGCCACGACTTCCTGCTGGCCATGATGCGAGACCACTGGCGCGACTCCGGCCTGCGGTTGGTGCTCACCGGCGGCAAGGGCCTTGCGGATGCATCGGTGGCGGGGGCCTGCACCGACCCGCGGGTCCGCCGACTCGGCCGGGTGCCCGCCGCCGACCGCAACGGGTTGCTGGCCATGGCCCACGCGATGGTGTTCCCCAGTGAGTACGAGGGCTTCGGTGCTCCGCTCATCGAGGCGATGACGCTCGGCTGCCCGGTGGTGGCCAGCGATGCGACGTGCGTACCGCAGGTGGTAGGCGAGGCGGGCCTCGTTCGGCCACTGCGCGCCGACGCCTGGGCGACCGTGCTCGACGAGGTCGGTGCCCGACGCGAGGCACTGGTGGCTTCCGGCCTGCAGCGCGCACGACTGTTCACCTCGCGTGCGAGTGGTGCTGCGCTGTCGGCCGCGTACACGGCGGCGCTGGGGCGGGCATGAGCGATCGCCCCCTCCGCATCGCGGTGCTCTGCCCGCACTTCGACCCCGACACGGCCCCGACCGGGGTGGTGATGACGAGGATCGTGCGCGAACTCGCGGCCCTCGGCCACGAACTGCACGTCGTGACGGCCCTGCCGTGGTACCGCGAGCACCGCATCGAGGCGGGCTGGGGCGGCAGGCTGTGGCGGCGGGAACGCACCGACTGGGGAACGATCACGAGGGTGCATCCCTTCCCGGGGGGTGACAAGCGCAACCTGCTGCGCCGCGCGCTGGGTTTCGCGGGGTTCAGCGTGCTCGCCGGTCTCGCGACGCTGCCGGGGGGCAGGGTCGATGCCGTGATCGCGATGTCGCCGCCGCTCACGATGGGCCTCACCGGATGGTTCACGCACCTCGTGCGTCGCGGCCCGTTGGTGTTCAACATCCAGGACGTCTTCCCCGATGCGGCGGTCGAGACCGGCGCCATCGCCAACCGCAGGGTCATCGCGCTGGCGAGTTGGCTCGAGCGTGTCAGCTACGGCCGGTCGGCAGCGGTGACGGTGCTCAGCGACGATCTGCGCGACAACGTCGCGGCCAAGGTGCGTCGTCCCGAGCGTGTGCACGTGATTCCGAACTTCGTCGACACGCAGGCCATCCGGCCGGCGGAACGGCTCACCCGACTGCGTGCCGAACTCGGCATCGGTGAGGAACAGGTGGTGATGTACGCCGGCAACGTGGGCTTCTCGCAGTCGCTCGGCATGGTGCTGCAGGCGGCGCGCCGGTTCCCGGAGGTGACCTTCGTGGTGAACGGCGACGGTTCTGCGCGCGCGACGCTGCAAGCCGAGGCAGCGGACCTCGCCAATGTGCGGTTCGGTCCGTACCAACCGGCGGAGAGGGTGCTGAGGTGCTGGCCACGGGCGACATCCACCTCGTGCCCCTCAAGTCGGGTCTCGGCCGCGTGAGCGTGCCCTCGAAGACGTATTCCATCCTCGCTGCGGGGCGACCGGTGCTCGCTGCCATCGACGCCGGCACCGAGGTGCCGCGGATGCTGGCTGCCAGCGGCGCAGGCGTGGCGGTGCCGCCGGACGACCTCGAGGCGTTCTGTGCCGCCTTGGGGCAGATGCTCGCCGACCCCGACGGCATTGCTGCGATGGGACGTGCCGGGAGGGCGTGGGTGGAGGGCGCGGCATCGCCCGAGGCGGTGGCCCGGGCGTACGAGCGACTCGTCCGCGGCCTCGCTCGCCGTCGCTGACAACTTTTGCCGGCTGGAGGCGGTAGCCTCGCTCCCTCGTGGCACCGTCATCGTCCGCCAATAAAGTCGCCAAGCTCGCGTCGCGCGGCAAGGGCAAGAAGGTCCGCTTCCAGAGCGGCACCACCTTCCCGGTCGTGGTCGCCGCGGTCTCCGTCGCGATGTTGCTGCTCGTCACCTATGCGCGGGCATCGATGCCGGGCGCGGAGTCCGGTCCGCCGCAGCCCGGTGATGCCTGGTCGATGGCCTACGGCATCCGCGTCTGCGACACCTACCTGCCTGCGCTCACCGGCACCGCAGCCGAGCTCGATCTCGACGCCAGCACCGGCGACCTCACGGCAGTGCAGACCGGCAGCGACGCCGACGGCATCATCCACTACCACGCCCAGAACAGCAAGGGCGCCGGCAAGAACGCCCGCCTCGGCAAGTTCCTCGATGCCTACGACATCACGCTGACCGACACGGTGCTCGAACTGCCCGAGTCGCAGGTGGGCGCCGGCGAGGACCGCAAGTGGGACACCAAGTCGTTCAAGTGCGACGGCAAGGACACCCAGATCCGCGTACGCGTGTGGAAGGACTACACGTCGGGCGATTTCGTCGACAACGTCACGGGCTTCCGCAACCTGCGGTTCGTGAACAACGGCATGGTGTTCGCCATCGCCGTCGTGCCGAGGGACGCCGACATCCCGCAGCCCGATTCGGCGGGCAAGCTCTCCGACCTCGGCGTGATCGGCGGCTCGACCGGCACCACGGTGCCGACCGACTCGACCGTGCCCTCCGAGACCACGGCCCCCACCGACAGCGCCGCCCCCACGACTGCAGCACCCACGACTGCGGCGCCCGACACCACCGTCGGCGGCTGATGCGAGCGGTGGTGCTCGTGGGCGGGTTCGGCACCCGCCTGCGTCCTCTCACCGCGTCGATTCCCAAGCCGATGCTGCCGGTGGGCCACGTGCCCATCATCGAACGTCTGGTCGTGAACCTGGCCAGGGGTGGTGTCACCGAGGTGACGCTGGCGCTCGGCTTCAAGCCCGAGCCGTTCGTCGAGGCGTTTCCCGATGGCGAGTGCGCCGGTGTGGCCCTGCGCTACGCCGTGGAACCGGAACCGCTCGACACGGCCGGCGCCATCCGGTTCGCCGCCGACCATGCGGGCATCGACGACACGTTCGTCGTGGCGAACGGCGACGTGCTCACCGACCTCGACGTGTCGTCGCTGGTGCAGTTCCACCGCGACCGCGCCGCCGAGGCGACGATCCACCTCATCGGTGTGCCCGATCCGTCGGCGTTCGGCGTGGTGGCGCTCGACGGCGACGGTCGCGTCGAGCGGTTCGTCGAGAAGCCCGCCCCCGGCACGGCGCCCAGCAACCTCATCAACGCCGGCACCTACGTGCTCGAGCCGTCGGTGCTCGGTCGCATTCCCGCCGGCCAGAAGGTGTCGATCGAGCGTGCCACCTTCCCCGCGGTCGTGGCCGACGGCGGACTGTTCGGCATGGCCACCGACGACTACTGGCTCGACACCGGTCGCCCCGACCTGTACCTGCAGGCCAATCTCGACATCGCCAACGGGGCGCGCCGCCACGACCGCTGCACCCCTGTGCACCCCTCGGCCTCGGTGCACCCGACGGCTGTCGTGACCGGCTCGGTGATCGGCCCCGGTGTGCGGGTGGACGAAGCGGCGGTCGTGACGTCGTCGGTGCTGCTGCCCGGGGCAGTGCTCGGGGCCCGGTCGGTGGTGGCAGACTCGGTGGTGATGGGTCGAGTCGGCACGGACGCGGAGGTGCGGGGCAGTGTGCTCGGCGCCGACGCGGTCGTGACCGACGGCGAGCACGTGCACGGCGAGCGCCGGCCCGACCCAGACCGCCCGTGAGGGCGCTGGTGGTGGGTGGGGCCGGGTTCCTCGGCTCGCACCTCACCGACCGACTGCTCGCCGAGGGTCACTCGGTCGACGTGGTCGACCACCTGCTCACCGGCTCGCTCGGGAACCTGGCCGACGCGCGGATGGCCGCGGGCGACCTGAAGATCCACACGCTCGACGCGGCGGCCCCCGAGTTCGACGCCGTCGTGGCGATGCGCCGCCCCGACGTGGTGTACCACCTGGGGCTGCTGCCGCCCGGTGAGCCCGCGGAGCAGTCGGCGGCAGCATCGCTCGCGTCGTTGATGGCGGTGCTCGAGGCCGTGCGTCGCCACGGCGAGGCGAAGGTGGTGTGCGCGCTGTCGGCCACGGCGCTGTACGGCGACGTGCCGAGCAAGGAGCAGCCCGTGAAGGAGGGCCGCCCCTGGAACCCGGTGGGCGTGCGCGGTGCGGTGAGCGTGGCGATCGAGCAGTTGCTGGCCGCCTACCGCGAACACCACGCGGTGGAGTTCACGGCG
>JBJTXX010000112.1:0-1828 GCA_046082485.1 Actinomycetota bacterium | reverse complement strand
CCTGAACGTGCCGATCGATGGTGCCGGCAGTTCGGCATAGACCGTCTCGGTCCAGCTGGCACCCGGCGTGATGGGCCCGGGGTTGGGCACGTCGATGGGCACCAGTTCGTCCGTTTCGCCTCGGCCGATCGAGCCGAACAGTCGCACGTTGCGCAACGTGGCGGTGGTGCGGTTCGCCACCTCGACGGTGAGCGAGTACCGGGCCGAACCACCGATGGCCCCACGAGCCCAGTCGAGGAATCCGTCGGTGGCGGTGTGCGCCCGGATGGTGAGGCCGACCGCATCGTTGATGGGCGTCGGGTCGACCAGCGGGCCGGTCGGATGACCGGCGAGGCGGATCGGCACAGTCGCCACCTCGTCGTTGGCATCGTTCGCAACGCGGATGAGGCACGGGCACTTCATCGGCGGCTCGGCCACCACCACCACGTCCTTCGACGCGCCATCGGCATTCAGCCGCAACCCCTTCGATGCCACCAGGTTGCAGTCCACCGAGCCACGACGGGCCTCGTTCCCGCAGGTGCTGATGGTGACGAACGGCGAGGTGAAGCCACTGATGAGGATGGGCACCGAGTCGCCCACCGACACCGAACTCGAGCCGGTGATCTCGACGGTGGCGCCCTCGGCGCGCGCAGTGCCGGCGGGAACGAGGGCCACCAGTGTCACGGCGGCGAGCAGCAGCCGACGAAGGCTCATGCCCGGGCCGCTCCGTCGAGCGCGTCGGCGCGCATCGACGCAGCGCGCCGCCGCAGCAGCAGCAGCACGAGCAGCAGCACGAGCACCAGCAGCAGCACGCCGATCGGGGGCGCGAAGAACGTGTCCTTCGCCGACGACGCCCCGAGTTCGCTCTCGATGGTGGAGGCGTCGGGCTCGAAACGGGCGGTCACCGTGCCGAACATCAGTGCGCGCACTCCCGGCGCCGTGGCCTCGAGATCCAGCTTCTGGCCCGGCAGCACGTCGTCGAGCTTGTCGAGCTCCAGACGTTGCTTGCCCAAGCCGAAGGGGCCTGTCACTTCCAGTGAGAGTGTGCCGCTGACACGGGTGTTGCCACGATTCTCGAGTCGCACGCCGACGGAGGCCGTGCTGGCGACGAACGGCTCGAGCAGGCGGTGTTCGTACTCCGACGTCACCCTGGTGACCCGCACGTCCTCGCTGATCGCGCCGGCGACCCGGATGAAGACACGCGTGCCGGTGCGGCGCTCGAGAGCGACCGCCTGGCCGTTGTCGGCCTGCCCCAGCTCGGTCACCCCTGCCACCACCGCTCCGGCGTGATCGCCGGGGGTCGCGTCCGCGGGGATGGAGATCGTGATCGGAATCGTGATCTGCTTGCCGGGCAGCACGGTCACCAGGTTCTGGTCCAGCTTCACCCAGGCTCCCACGTCGACGGGCTCGTCGGCCGCAGGCCTGATGTCGAACTTTCCGTCGACGTTGTTGAACGCGTCCACCCCGTACACGTTCAGGTTCAACGGCACGTTGCCGAAGTTGTAGACGGTGACCTCGTCCTCCACCACGTCACCGGGGGTGACGCTGTAGGTCAGGTTGGGGCGGGTGCCCGCGTCGGGGTCGTCGGTGGCGGGCGAGAGCGCCCAGCTCTGCACGACGGCAGGGTCGCCGACGGTGTCGCCACCTGCCGGGGCCGTGTTGCCCGGCGAGGCGGGCACGGTGGTCGAGGGGGTGCTGCTGCCCGGAGTCGTGGGAGCCGACGCCTGTACCGGGGCGAGCAGGCCTGAAAACGCGGCGATGGCCACCGCGATCGAGGTGGCCCAGTGGCGAGGGGTGGAGGTCATTCGCAGCTTTCGTTCGTGGAACCGACGGTGGTGGGGGGGGGGGA
>JBJTXX010000111.1:0-22317 GCA_046082485.1 Actinomycetota bacterium | reverse complement strand
ATTCGCTGAAGCAGCACTGGTGGATCAACCCGTTCTGGGAGGATGACGTGAATCAGATCGTCGACCTCATGGGCGCCGATCGCGTGCTGTTCGGCAGCGACTGGCCGCACATCGAGGGCATGCCCCACCCGCTCGACTACCTGCAGGAGTTGAAGCAGTTCTCCGATGCCGACCGTCGCCGGATCGTGCTCGACAACGTCACCGAACTCAACACGCCGAGCCGCTGACGCGGTCGAGAGGGTCACCATGTACGCGATCGCCAAGGGCACGCGCGTGTTCGGCATCCAGTTGCCGATCCAGGCGCAGAGCACCTACTTCGTTGCCGACTGGGAGCGCTCGGCTGGCCCCGCTGAACTCGCCCGGGTGGCACGCACGTGCGACCGTGCGGGCTATTCGTACGTGGGGGTGTGCGACCACGTGGCGCTGCCGGAGGCAGTGGCCGGTTCGATGGGAACCCACTGGGTCGACCCGGTGTCGACGCTCGGCTGGCTGGCTGCGGTCACCGAGCGCACGATGCTGCTCACGCACGTGTTCGTGCTGCCGTACCGGCACCCGCTCATGGCGGCGAAACAGTTCGCCACCATCGACCACCTGTCCGGCGGCCGGATGATCTGTGGCGTCGGCGCCGGTCACGTGCAGGCCGAGTTCGAGGCGCTGGGGTTCGACTTCCACCGCCGCGGCCGTTCTGTCGACGAGGCGATTCCGGTGATCATCGACGCCCTCACCAACGAGTTCGTCGACGGGTTCGGGGCACGCCCCCGGCCCGTGCAATCGCCGCGCCCGCCGATCTGGGTGGCCGGCTCGTCGCCCGCCGCCATCGCCCGTGCCGGCCGCTTGGCCGACTGATGGTTGCCGCAAGGCCCGTCGAAGGCCGACATGGTGGCAGCGCTGCAGCAGGCCCGTGAGGCGGCCGGGCGCGCCGACGAGCCGATAGCCATCGGTCACATCACGCCGTTCCTCCACGTGGGCGACGCCGGGTGGGACGTGGGCGAGGCCACGCTGTCGGGCTCGCCGCAGTCGATCGCCGAGCGCATCCTCGCCGACACCGCCGACGGGGTGAACCAACTGCAGGTGCGGTTCAAGGCGCGCAGTTGCGACGAACTGTGCGACCAGCTCGACGCCTTCGCGGCCGACGTGGCCCCCATGCTCACCACGGTGGCGTGATGGTGCGGCGCCACTTCCAACTCGCCGACGCGTTTGAGATCGTGGCCGACGCCATCCCCGATCGGCCGGCGCTCATCACCGACGACCTCGAATACACCTATCGCGAACTCGACGAGCGAGCCACCCGGTTGGCCAACCACCTCACCTCGGTGGGCATTCGCCCCGGCGACCACGTGGGCGTGCATGCGGCCAACTGCGCCGAGTGGGTCGAGTCGTTCTACGCGTGCTGCAAGATCAGCGCCGTCCCGATCAACGTCAACCATCGCTACGTGGAAGCCGAACTGCGGTATCTCTACGACAACGCCGACTGTGTGGGCGTGATCGTGGGTGAGCAGTACACCGAGGCCTTGGCCGCAGTGGCCGACTCGCTCCCGCTGTTGCGCCACACACTGGTGATGGGCGAGCAGTACGAAGCGGCGCTCGCCGCGGCGTCGCCCGAGCGAGACGGCCGTGAGCGCTCGGCCGACGACATGTACCTGCTCTACACCGGCGGTACCACGGGCATGCCCAAGGGCGTGATGTGGCGACACGAAGACATCCTGCTCGGCGCCATGAACTCCGGCCGCGGCGGCAGGCCCGTCGAGCGGCCCGAGCAGCTCGGCGAGGAAGCGGCGGCGAGCCCCGGCCAGATGCGCCTGATGGCGCTCGGCCCGATGATGCACGGCGGTGGCCAATGGGTGATGGGCAACGCCTTCACGATGGGTGGCGTGTTCGTGCTCTCCACCGGCCAGCGGTTCGACGGCCACGCCATCTGGCGCCTCGCCGAGCGCAGCGGTGCCAACTCGGTGAGCACCATTGGCGATGCCATGGCCCGCCCGCTCGCTGCGGCGCTCGCCGACGGCACTGCGCAGTACGACCTGTCGAACGTGTTCAGCATCGGCAACGGTGGTGCCCCGCTGTCGGCTGGCGTGCGTCGTGAGCTGAAGGCCGTGCTGCCCAATGTGCTCATCCTCGACAGCTACGGCGCGTCGGAAACCGGCGCCGGTGGCTCGCGGTTCGACGACGGTGCCGGCCACAGTGCGCCGCGCTTCGACGTCGGCCCCGACACCACGGTGCTCGACGACGACGGCCAGCAGTGCGCTCCCGGCGTGGTGGGCTTGCTGGCCCGGCGCGGCAACATCCCGCTCGGTTACTACAAGGACCCAGAGAAGTCGGCGCAGACGTTCCGCGTGTACGACGGCCAGCGTTGGGTGGTGCCGGGCGACTTCGCCGTGATCGAGGACGACGGCTCCATCAGCGTGCTCGGCCGCGGGTCGGTGAGCATCAACAGTGGCGGCGAGAAGATCTACCCCGAGGAAGTCGAGGCGGCGCTGAAGCAGCACTCTGCGGTGTTCGACGCCGTGGTGGTGGGCACCGCCAACGAACGCTGGGGACAGCAGGTGACGGCGCTCGTGGCGCTGCGCGACGGCGCCACCGTCACGTTCGACGAACTGGTGGCGCACACGCGCACGCTGGTGGCCGACTACAAGGCGCCGAAGGCGATCGAGATCGTGCCCACCGTGGAGCGCACGGTGGTGGGCAAGGCCGACTACCGGTGGGCCCTCGACGAGGCCAACCGGCGTCTGGGACTGGCCTGAACTAGACCGGCTCGTTGGCCAGCAACATGCCCAGTCGCTGGAGCGACGGGGTGGCCGAACCCACGAGCAGCTCGAGTTGCTTGTGGTTGAGGAAGTACTGGTGCAACGGGTAGTCGCGGTCGACACCCACACCACCGTGCAGGTGGTGCGCCGCATGCATGACACGCCATCCGCCCTCGCTCGCCCAGAACTTCGCGGTGAGCAACTCGGCAGCGCACGACACGCCCCGGTCGAGGCGCCACGCCGCCTGCCACGCGGTGAGCCGCACGGCCTCGGTGTCGATGTAGGCGTCGCCCGCACGCTGGCTCACGGCCTGGAACGAGGCGATTGCCTTGTCGAACTGGTGACGGGTGCGTGCGTACTCGGCGGTGAGGTCGAGTGCGCTCTGGCACGAGGCGGCGATCATCACGCAGGCAGCCGACTGGGCCCGCATGAGCAGTGCCTCCACGGCGTCGCTGCCGCCGATCTTCTCTGCCGGTGCACCGGCGAAGGTGACCATGGCATCGGGCACGCCCGACGTGGTGTCTTCGCGCTCGACCGTGACGCCCTCGGCGTGTGCTTCGACCACGTAGAGACCGTCGGCGGCAGTGACCACGAACCGAGTGGCGAGCAGACCGTGGGCCACGCACACCTTGGTGCCGGTGATGCGGCCGTCGGCCACCGCTGTGGTGGGCACCCACACGTTGCCCACGGGTTCGTGCATTGCGGCGGTGACGATGGTGGTGCCGGCGGCCACACCGTCGAGCAGGTGCGGGTGACCCGCCAGGGCGGGACCTGCCAGCGCCATCACGGCGAGGGCGGGCACGGGCGCGGCCACGCGGCCGATCTCGGACAGCACGATGGCGGCCTCGAGCCAGCCGTAGCCGCCACCGCCTGCCGCCTCGGGCAGGTGGATCGCCGCAAGCCCGGCGTCGGCGAGTGCGGCCCAGAGCGCGAGGTCGGTGCCCGACTCGGTGGCCGACACGTTCTTCTTGTGCTCGGGTGTGCACACGTCGCCCACGATCTGGGCGGCGAGGCCGCGCAGGGCCTCTTGGTCGGGAGTGAGCGAGAAGTCCATCAGCGAGCCGCCCTCGGGAATCCGAGACTGAACATGGTGATGAGGTCGCGCTGCATCTCGTTGGTGCCGCCGCCGAACGTGAGGATGAGCATGCCGCGGTAGAGCGACTCGAGTCGCGACTGCAGCACAGCCCCCGGCGTGCCCGCCTTCAGGTACCCGGGTGGACCGAGGATCTCGAACAGCAGTCGGAACGCATCGAGGTAGAACTCGGTGCCGTACACCTTGATGGCCGAGCAGTGCCCGATGTCGAGCACGCCCTTGGTGGCCTCCCATGCGCTCTGCCAGTTCATGAGGCGCAGTGCCTCGAGCTTGGCGTGCACGCGGGCGATGTTGAGCTGCACCCATTCCTGATCGATGACGCGGCGGCCGTCGGGCAGCGAGGTCCGCTGCGCCCACGCACGGATGTCGGTGAGCGCCCGCTCGACCACACCGGTGGAGCACAGCGTGACGCGCTCGTGGTTGAGTTGGTTGGTGATGAGCGTCCAGCCCTGGTTCTCGCCGCCGACACAGTTGGTGACCGGCACGCGCACGTCGTCGAGGAACACGGCGTTGATGTCGTGCTCGCCGATGAGGCGCAGCGGCTGCAGGCTGATGCCCGGCGTGTCCATCGGCACGATGAGGATCGAGATGCCCTTGTGCTTCTTCGCATCCGGATCGGTGCGCACGGCGAGCCACATGTAGTCGGCGTCGCTCGACAGCGAGGTCCACATCTTCTGACCGTTGATCACGTACTCGTCGCCGTCGCGCACGGCTCGGGTGCGCAGCGATGCGAGGTCGGTGCCAGCACCCGGCTCGGAGTAGCCGATGCAGAAGTGGATGTCGCCGGCGAGGATGCGCGGCAGGAACTCGGCCTTCTGTTCGTCGGTGCCGAAGTTCATGAGCGTCGGCCCGATGGTGTTGATGGTGAGCATCGGCACCGGAGCGCCCGCACGCATCGACTCGTCGAAGAAGATGAACTGCTCGATGGCCGACCGGCCCTGACCGCCGTACGACGTGGGCCAGCCGACGCCCGCCCACCCGTCGCTGCACATCTGCTTCCACGTACGCCGCATCGGTGCACCGATGCCATGGCCCGTGGCCAGCTCGGCCACCGTGCCGGGATCGAGTAGATCGGCGTAGTACTGCCGCAGCCGGGCCCGCATGGCCTCCTGTTCGTCGGTGTATGCCAGTTCCACACTGCCCCCAGGTCGACAACATCTGACACGTCGTCAGAAACGAGCAAAACCTAGCCTAAGGTGACCGCATGAAGCTTGGTTGGCACATCGGATACTGGGGTCGGTCGATGCCGCAGGGCGTCCCTGCGACGTTGGTCGAGGTCGAGCGCCTGGGTTTCGACTCAGCGTGGACGGCCGAGTCGTGGGGGAGTGACGCCATCTCGCCGTTGGCGTGGTGGGGCGCCAGCACCAGCACCATCCGGCTTGGCACCAACCTCATCCAACTGTCGGCGCGCACGCCCGCTGCCACCGCCATGGCTGCCATCACGCTCGACCATCTGTCGAACGGTCGGTTCTGTCTGGGCCTCGGAGTGAGCGGCCCGCAGGTGGTCGAGGGCTGGTACGGCCAGCGCTTCACGCGTCCGCTGGCCCGTACCCGTGAGTACGTGCACATCGTGCGCACGGTGTTGGCCCGTGAGGAGCGGCTCACCAACCCCGGCCCCGAGTACCCGATTCCGGCCACCGATGGTCTGGGCCTCGGCAAGGCGCTCAACGTGATGACGCACCCGCTGCGAGCCGACCTGCCGATCTTCCTCGGTGCGGAGGGACCGAAGAACGTGGCGCTCACGGCCGAGATCGCCGACGGCTGGTTCCCCATCTTCTACGCGCCGCGTCACGAAGAGCTCTACAACGCGGCGCTCGACGAGGGCTTCGCCCGCCCCGGTGCTCGCCGCCGACCCGACGAGTTCGAGATCCTGCCCACGGTGAACGTGTCGATCGACGACGACGCCGAGGCTGCCCACGACCGACTTCGCCCCACGCTGGCGCTCTACGTGGGCGGCATGGGTGCGAAGGAGATGAACTTCCATGCCGACGTGTTCCGGCGGCTCGGCTACGAGGAAGCGGTCGATCGCATTCAGGGTCTGTTCCTCGACGGCAAGCAGATGGAAGCCATCAGCGCCGTGCCGAACGCGATGATCGACGAGATCTGCCTCGTCGGTTCGAAGGCGAAGGTGCGTGACGACCTCGAGGCGTGGCGTGAGAGCCGGGTGACCACGATGATCGTGGGCGGTCCCATCGACACGCTGAGGACAATGGCCGAGCTGGTGCTCGGCTGACACCCGACGGGCCGATCGGGTCGTCAGTCGGGCTGTTCGGCCTTGTTCTCGTAGATCAGCCGCAGCATCCAGAAGCGCCAGAATCGCACCAGCGCGGTCTGCAGCCACAGCGCCGCGCCCACCACGGCGAGCGCCACGCAGAAGAAGCCGAGCACGATCAGTTCGTTCTGGTCGAGTGCGTTGTCGAGGCTGGTGGCCGAGAAGTACGAGCCGATGCCGATGAGCAGCGAGAGGCCCATCAGCACCAGTCCGGCGATGCCGGTGGCGCGCTCGAGCGAGGGTCGTCCGGAGGTCTTCACCTGCATCGCCGCGATGTCGGCGGCGAAACGGTCGACGCGTTCGTTGTCGGTCATGTCGGTGCCTTTCTGCCCATGTAGGCATCGGAAAGTTCTTCTGCGATGTCGTCC
This sequence comes from Actinomycetota bacterium, assembly GCA_046082485.1. Lineage (GTDB taxonomy): Bacteria > Actinomycetota > Acidimicrobiia > Acidimicrobiales > Ilumatobacteraceae > UBA668. The sequence continues at coordinate 15,840 of JBJTXX010000111.1, read as the reverse complement.
GGTGCCCCCGTCCGGACGATGTGTCCGTTCAGCATGATGGCAGCCCGCTGGGCGATGCCGAGCACCGACCTGGCGAACTGCTCGACCACGAGCACCGACACACCGTCGGCGGCGATGGACGCCACCAGTTCGTACAACTGACTCACCACGATCGGGGCGAGTCCCATCGAGAGTTCGTCGAGGAGCAGCACGGCCGGGTCGGTGGCGAGTGCACGTGCCATGGCGAGCATCTGCTGTTGCCCGCCCGACATAGTGCCGGCGAGTTGTTGCTGCCGCTGGCCGAGCGTCGGGAAGCGGGCGTAGGTGATCTCTTCGATGGTGGCGAGCGGCGTGCCGGTGAACGTGCACATCTCGAGGTTCTCTCGAACCGTGAGGTTGGGGAACACGCCGCGGCCCTCCGGAATACTGCACAGCCCGGCCCGGGCGAGCGCATCCGGTGCGGCGCCGGTGACGGTGCGACCGGCGAGCCGCAGCGCGCCCTGCCGCACCGGCAGGAGACCCGAGCACACCTGCAGCGTGGTCGACTTGCCGCCGCCGTTGGGGCCCAGCAGCGCGAACACCTCGCCGGGTTGCACCTGCAACGACATGTGTTGCAGCACCATGATGGGGCCGTAGCCGGCAAACACGTCGTCGAGTTCGAGCGCCGGCGCACTCATGCGCTCGGCCCCGCACCGAGATAGGCATCGAGCACGGCGCTGTTGCGCTGCACCTCGTCGGGTGTGCCCCCTGCGACAATGCGACCGAAGTCGAGCACGTGCACGAACGAGCACACCCGCATCACCAGTGAGACGTCGTGTTCGACCAGCAGGATCGCGGTGCCCATCTGGGCAAGGCGCACCAACAGGTCGCCGAACTCCTCAGTTTCAGTTTCGTCCTGGCCGGAGGCCGGCTCGTCGAGGAGGAGAATGCGCGGCTGGGTCATGAGCGCCCGGCCCACCTCCACACGTCGTGCCATGCCGGTAGGAATCTCGGTGACCTCGCGATCGGCGAGGTGGGCGATGCCGAGTTGGATGAGCACCCGCTCGGCCTCGAATTCGACGTTGAGGCGTTCCGTGTGCCAGCGGTGCGACAGCTCGCCGGCCACGCGGAGGTTGTCGCGCACGCTCAGCGAACTGAACAGTTCGAGTCGTTGGAACGTGCGGGCGATGCCGCGTCGGGTGCGACGGAACGGCGAGAGCGAACTGATGTCGTCGCCGTCGAGGCGAACCGTGCCCGACTGCGGGTGCAGCAGGCCGGTGACGCAGTTGAACAGCGTGGTCTTGCCGGCGCCGTTCGGGCCGATGAGCCCCGTGACGGTGCCGGCCTCGGCGGTGATGCTCACGTCGTTCAACACTTGCGCGCCACCGAACGCGATACCGAGACCGGAGCATTCGAGTAGTGCCATGCTCATGCACCTCCCTCGGTGTTCGGGAGCGCGAGCACGCGGTCGAACCGCTCGCGGTCGGCGCGGGTGAACGGCCGCGCCACACCGATGAGGTCGGGGTTTTCCTCTGGTGCGCGGCGCATGTCGGCGAAGCGGTCGGGCCAGATGCGCATCAGCAACTTCGGCACCACGAGCACCGAGGCGATGAGCACGAGAGCGAACGTCCAGTTGCTCAGGGCGCCACGCCACGTGGCGAACCACAGCGCCACCACGCCCACCACCCAGCACGCCACACCTCTGGGCACGCGGGCGAGCGGGCGGAACCCGTCCATCACCTGCTGGGCGATACCGCTCGGGTTCTTCCCGAGTTGGATGCCTACCATGGCGGGCCCGACGAACTTGGTGAAGTTGCCAATGACGCCCACGAACAGCCAGTGCAGCGACGGGTAGTCGCGGCCGAGCATGGCGAAGATGTCGGGCATCGCCACGCTGAGCACGCTGAGGAACAGGCCCGCAACGAGCGCGCCGCTCACGTAGCCGATGCCGCCCACCACGGCGATCATGAACAGCAGCAGGCTCGCGAAGCCGTCGAAGTTGTTGTTGTTCGGCACCGTGCGCATCTGCGCCGCCCACATCAGCCCGGCGAGTCCGGCGATGGCCGACGACAGCATGAACACGGCCTGCTTCACGCGCACGATGTTCATGCCGAGCGTGGCGCACGCCGCCGGGCTGTCTTTCATGGCCACGATCATGCGGCCGTACGGGCTGCGGCGAAGTTGCACCAGGCCGATGCCGATCACGGCGAACATCACGGTGAGGAGCATGAGGAACGACCGCTGGTTGCGGAAATCGATGCCCAGCCAGTGCGGTCGGGGCACGGTGAGTGAGCCCGTGTTGAACAGGTTCACCGTGTACTCGTTGCCGAACAGCGAGATGTCGACCGGTTGGGTCTGCGAGATGACCAGTTGGTACACGATGATGCCGAAGGCGAACGTGGCGAGGCCGAGGTACAGGCCGCTCAGGCGCAACGCAGGGAGTGCGATGAGGCCGCCCACGAGCGCACACACCGCCATGGCGATCAGGACCGCCTTCAGCGACAGGCTCTCCTTGCTGGCCAGACCGTCGGGGCCGACGTCGAACTGCCACGCCACGATGAGGGCCACGCCGGCGAACGTGTAGACGGCGAGGTTGATCTCGCCTGCGTACCCGGTGAGCAACACCAGCGAGAGCGCCATCAGCGAGAGTGCCATGCCGTTGGCGAGGCTGATGATGGCTGCACCCTTCATGAGCGCCTGCAGCATGGCTACTGCGGCGATGAGGATGCCAGCCCACGCCACCGCCTGGCGCGTGGTGGGCACGTGGAACCGCTCGCGAGTGCGGGAGACCACGGCCCCGCGGAGCCTGCTCTGGGGTAGGAGGATGAGCGCGACGAACAGCATGATGGCCGGCACTGCGTTGCGCAGGTTGCGCACCAGCGGCCAGCGTTGACCGGCGGCGGAGATCCAGTCGAAGTACTCGCGGGCGAGGCCCAGCACCAGCGCCCACACCAGCGCGTGCGGCACGCTCTTCAACCTTCCGCCCACGGCCGCGGGGTAGGCGTCGAACACGAGCAGCGTGAGGGCGAACACCTGCAACGCGCCCTGCTGGGGTGCGATGAGCACACCCGTGAGACCGGCGAGCATCGCCCCGATGGCCCAACTGGCCATTGCCGCCTTATCGGGCCGACCGCCGTTGAGCATGAGCAGTCGGCGATCGTCGACGGTGGCGCGCATGGTGACGCCGAGGCGCGAGCGGTACAGCAGGACGTAGAGCAACACCACGACCACCACGGCAATGACGACACCGATGATCTGGTGGTAGTAGACGGCCTGGCCCAGCACCTTTACGTTCTTCTCGCCGAAGAACTTGAGCGGCACGATGGCCCGGGTGCCGCTTCGGAACCACACCCACGTGCAGGCACCGCTGAGGGCGAGCAGCACGGCGATGGGAATGACGAGCCGTGTCACCTCACTGGTGTCGCGCAGCCCACGCATCACCACCACCTCGAGCGCGATGCCCAGCAGCGGTGCGGCGATGAGCACGGTGATGGCGAGCGCGATGAGCGAGTGCAGGTGCCAGCCGATGTGCAACTGCCAGTAAATGAGCGCGCACGTGGTGGCCACGGCACCGTGGGCAACGTTGAACACGCCGGTGGTGGAGTAGGTCACCACCAGCCCGGTGGCAGCAATCGCGTAGACCGACCCGAGGCAGATGCCGAGGACGGTGTACGCGAGGAAGTTCTGCATGTCCGGGTCGCGGCGTCAGCCTGGGGTGAACTGTTGCGAAATCCGGTTGGCGTCGAGCCTCGCGGCCAAGAGGCCGGGGGTGCTGGTGACGGGCGTGATCCACGAGTCGTCGCACTCGTAGGTGCCCGGCTCGGCGGGAACGACCCGCGAGTAGGTGCTGCCCACGAGCTTGATGATGAGACCGCACTTCGGCCCGTGGTTCGAGCCCGGATCGGTTTCGGCGTGCAGGCCCTGGCCGGTCCACGAATGGACCTTGGCGAGGTTGTCGAGCACACAGGCCCGGGTAAGCGTGGCGCCGCACGCCGAGGCGGCGTTGGCCCACAGGAGGAATGACGATGCGGCCTGTGCACCGAGCATGGCAATGTCGCCGCCGTACTTCTTCATCAGGTCGAGGAAGTCCTGGGTCGCCTTGTTGACCGAGGCCTCCTCGAACGGGATGAACGCCATGCGCACGTGCATATTGTCGAGCGCACCCGTGGTGTTCGCATCGGCACATTCACGGGCGTAGTGGTTCGAGTCGGCGGCGATGATGAGGTTCAAGCCGTTGGCCTTGGCGGTCTGGGCCACGTTGAGCAGGTGCGGTAGGCAGGTGCCCTGCCACGACAGGATCTGTGCGCCCGAGTCGGCGATCTGCTTCACGAACGGCGTCCAATCAGCCTCGCCGAGCGGGTTGTGCTCGAGGGTCGACTCGCTGAACACCCAGCCGAACTTCGGCGCCGTCTCCACAAGACGGTCGCGAGTTTCCTGTGTGGCGCTGAACGCACCGGTGAGGGTGGCCACGTGCTGCACCTGCTCGGGGAACAGCTTGGTCATCTGCGCGAAGATCGCACTGGTTGTTTCGTCCGCCGGGTTCGGCACACCGATGTACACGTCCTTGCCGTGGGCGAAGGCAGCGCTCACGGTGTAGGTGGGCACGGCGGGCAACTTGCAGCCGAGGCGGATCTCTTCCTGGTTCGAGTCGAACGCCCAGCCCTCGCCGACGAGGAAGAAGTTGCCCGCGTCGCAGGCGGCCTGCATGGCGGCTGGCACCTCGAACAACTTCGCGTCGTAGTAGTTCAGCTTGATCTGGCGGCCGTTGATGCCGCCGAGCTCGTTGCACTGGGCCACGAGTGCCTTCATCGTGTCGGTGATCTCGTGGCTGAGGCCGGGCGAGCCTGCGTAGCCGGCGTCGTCACCGGTGGCGATGGAGATGGAGTCCTTGGTGACGCCCACTTCGCTGCCGTCGTCGGCGTTTGCGCCGTCGCCCTTGCCGCACGGCCACGGCGAGTCGCCGAAGGTGGGGCCAGCGGGCAGGGTGGTGTCGGTGACGGCGGTGGTGCCACCGGTGCCGCCGCCCGTTGTGACGGGTGCCGCGGAGGTGACCGGAGCGTCGGTGGCCGACGGCGTTGCCTCTCGGTCCTTTCCACACGCAGCCAATACGAAAGCGGCAACCGACACGACTGCCACGGCGCGAACACGCAACTGAGCCATCTGTTTCCCCCAGGCGACTGATGTTGAGGCGAACCTAGCACACACGTTTCTGACGGCTCGTCAGATACCGAGGTGGCCGTGATAGAAAACAGTCATGTCTGGGGGGACCACCTCGTACGAGCGCACCGACGACGGATGCTTCACGGCGCCACTGCTGCTCAGTTACCCGTACGCACGCACTGTCGGCACCACGCTGGCGCGCTTCTTCACCTCGCTGCGCGAAGGCCGGGTGGAGGGCACTCGTGCCGCAGACGGCCGGGTGTTCGTACCGCCCGTCGAGTTCGATCCGATCACCGGCGCCGCGTGCACCGAGTGGGTCGAGGTGGGCACGCGGGGCACCGTCACGTCGTGGGCGTGGCAGGGCTCGCCCGAGCCCGACCAGCCGCTGACGCACCCGTTCGCGTGGGCGCTCATCCGGCTCGACGGCGCCGACGTCGAGATGTTCCATGCGGTCGATGCCGGTTCGCCCGACGCCATCGGCGTGGGTACCCGAGTTGCCATTCGCTGGGCGGTCGAGCGTTCGGGTGGCATCACCGACATCGCCTGTTTCGAGGTGGTGGGCGCATGAGCACCGACGACGTGTTGCGCCTACGCCAGCCCATCGGCGTCACCTACGAGTGGTCGGCCGGCCCGGCCGCGTCGAGCCATCTCGAGGGCCTCATCAACGGCCGGCTCCTCGGTCGCCGCTGCACCGAGTGCCTGCAGGTCTACTTCCCGCCGCGCAACGGCGTGTGCTCACGCTGCGCCGCCCCGCTGGGCGAAGAGGTCGAGGTGGGTCCGAAGGGCACCGTCACCACCTTCTGTGTGGTGAACGTTCCGTTCCTCGGCCAGCAGGTGAAGATCCCGTACGTGGCAGCGCAGATCGTGCTCGACGGCGCCGACATCTCGATGCAGCACCTCATCCAGGAGTGCGAAGCGCACGAGGTGCGCATCGGCATGCGGGTCGAGCCAGTGTGGAAGGACCGCTCCGAGTGGGGTCCCACGCTCGAGAACATCCGTTACTTCCGCCCCACGGGCGAGCCCGACGCCACCAGTGTGAAGGCCACCTCATGACCCGCAACGTCGCCATCGTCGGCAGCGCCCAGCGCCCGTTCGAACGCCACACTCAACTCACCACGGTCGAGCTTCTTGCGCCTGTCATCCGCGAAGCCCTCGCCAATGCCGGTCTCGCTCGCACCGAGGTCGGGTTCTGGTGTCACGGTAGTTGCGACTACATGAGCGGTCAGCCGTTCAGTTTCGTCGCGGCGGTCGATGCCATCGGTGCGTGGCCGCCCATCGTCGAGAGCCACGTCGAGGGTGACGGCGCACTCGCGCTCTACGAGGCCTGGATTAAGTTTCAGACCGGCGAGTGCGACACGGCGCTGGTGTTCGCGAACGGCAAGACCACAGCCGGACCGATCGATCGCATCCTCACGCTGCAGATGGACCCCTACACCATGGCACCGCTGTGGCCGGGGGCATCGGGAGTGGCGGCGGTGCAGGCGCGTGCGTGCCTCGACGGCGGTGTCATCACCGAGCGGGCCATGGCCGAGGTGGTGGCCCGCAGCATCGCGGCCGGCATCGCCAACCCGCTCGTGGGGTGGGGTGAGGCTGCCACGGTCGACGAGTTGCTCGCCCGCCCGCACAGCACGGCGCCGTTGCGGGCACACGACATCGGCCTGCCCGCCGACGGAGCGGTGGCCGTGGTGCTGGCCGCCGACGACGTAGCCCGTCGCCTCAGCGCACGCCCGGCATGGATCCGTGGCATCGACCACCGCATCGACACGCAGCGGCTCGGTGCACACTCGCTCACCGAGTCGGCGTCGGCGGCCATCGCCGCACACCATGCGGGCGTGGCGGCGGACCGCATCGACGTGGCCGAACTCCACGCGCCGTTCTCGCACCAGGAGTTGCTGCTCACCTCGGCGATGGGGCTCGACCCCTCACGCACCGCCATCAACCCGAGCGGTGGCGCGCTGCCGGCCAACCCGCAGATGGCGGCAGGCCTCGTGCGCTTCGCCGAGGCCGCCAACCGCATCCACGCAGGCTCGGCCGATCGAGCGGTGGCGCACTCCACCAGCGGGCCGTGCCTGCAGCAGAACCTCGTTGCCGTGTTGGAGGGTGAGTGATGGCCAATCGTTGTGCAGTCATCGGTGTGGGGCAGACCCACCACACCAGTTGCCGCGCCGACGTGTCGATCGGTGGTCTCGTGCGCGAGGCCGTCGACCGGGCGCTCGAGTCGGCACACCTCACGCTCGCCGACATCGACGCCATCGTCATCGGCAAGGCACCCGACATGCTCGAGGGTGTGGTGATGCCCGAACTGTGGCTCGCCGATGCGCTCGCTGGTCACGGCAAGCCGGTGTTCCGAGTGCACACGGCCGGTTCGGTGGGTGGCTCCACCGCCATCGTGGCAGCGCAGCACGTGATGGCCGGCCTCCACAGGCGGGTGCTCACCGTCGGCTTCGAGAAGCAGAGTGACGGCAACGCCATGTGGGCGCTGTCGGTGCCCATCCCGTTCGGGATGCCCGTGCATGCCGGTGCCGGCGGCTACTTCTCGCCCATCGTGCGCACGTACATCTCCCGATACTCCCCACCCAACTACGTCGGTGCGATGGTGGCCGTGAAAGACCGCCGCAACGCGCTGAAGAACCCGTACGCGCACCTCCACGAGGAAGGCCTCACGCTCGAGAAGGCGATGGAGTCGCCGATGCTGTGGGACCCCATCCGCTTCGTCGAAACCTGTCCCTCGTCCGATGGCGCGATGGCGCTGGTGCTGGCCGATGAAGACACGGCCGACCGTCATCAGGCCGACACCGGGCAGCAGGTTGCCTGGATCCACGCCACTGCGATGCGCAGCGAGCCCACGATGTTCGCCGGCCGCGAACAGGTGAGCCCGGCGGCAGGCGAGATGTGCGCTGCCGACCTGTGGCGCAAGGGCGGCATCACCAACCCGGCCGACGAGATCGACGCGGTCGAGATGTACGTGCCGTTCTCGTGGTTCGAACCGATGTGGCTCGAGAACCTCGGCTTCGTCCCGAAGGGCGAGGGGTGGCGACTCACCGAGGCAGGGGTCACCGACATCGACGGCTCACTGCCGGTGAACCCGTCAGGCGGAGTGCTCTCGACCAACCCCATCGGGGCGAGCGGCATGATTCGCTTCGGTGAGGCAGCGATGCAGGTGATGGGCCTTGCCGGCGAGCATCAGGTGCCCGATGTGCGCAAGGCCGTGGGCCACGCGTACGGCGGCGGATCGCAGTTCTTCGCGATGTGGCTGGTCGGTAAGGACAAGCCGTAGGTGGTGGCTGCCCCGTCAGCGGCGCTGCCACACCGGGGGCCGCTTCTCGGCGAATGCCCGCGGCCCTTCCTTGGCGTCGGCGGTGGCGAAGATCGGCCAGCCGATCTCGAACTCGCGGGCCAGTGCATCGGCCTCGCTCATCGACGCGGTCTCCTGCACCGACTGCAGGATTGCCTCCACGGCCAGTGGCCCGTTGGCGCAGATGAGGTCGGCCAGTTCCATGGCCTTCGCCAGCGCCTCACCGTCGGGCACCACGTGGCCGATCAGTCCGATGCGCAGCGCTTCGTCGGCGGTGTACGCCCGGGCGGTGAGCAGCATCTCGAGCGCGTTGGTGTAACCGATCTGACGCTGCAGACGCACCGTGCTGCCGCCCACCGGGAACAGGCCGCGACGCGCCTCGAACACGCCGAACGTGGCGCTCTGGCCGGCCACGCGCAGATGGGTGGCCTGCAAGATCTCGGTGCCGCCGGCTACGGCGTAGCCCTCGACTGCAGCGATGAGGGGCTTGCGCAGCCGCAGGTGGCGCAGCAGTGCCTTCCAGTGCAGGTCGGGGTCGGCCGCCCAGCGATCGGCGTACGGGTTGGGGCCACCGTCGCTCGCGGCCGCCTTCAGGTCCATGCCGGTGCAGAACGATCCGCCCGAACCGGTGAGCACCGCGCAGCGGAGGTCGTCGTCGGCGTTGAGCCGTTCCCACGCCTCGAGCATGCCCACCAACATGGCCGAACTGAGCGCGTTCTTCGCCTCTGGCCGATTCATGGTGACCACCAGTGTGTGGCCGACCTGTTCCACCATCAGATGCTCGGTGCCCGACATGTGCGTTCCCTTCCGACGCCCGGACACTATCCAGTCACCCCCTCGACCTTCCTCACCCGACACTCACGAAGCAGAGCCATCTCATGACCACCACCTTCAACATTGCCGACCTATTCGAACAAGCCGTCGACGAGTGGCCCGACCGGGTGTGCCTCGTCGACGAGCGCGGCCAGTGCACCTTCGCCGAGATGGAGGCGCGGGCCAACCGGCTCGCGCACTACCTCGCGTCGCAGGGCATCGGCCCCGGCGACCACGTGGGCATCTACGCCCTCAACCGTTCCGAGTGGGTGGAGACGCTGTGGGCAGTGTTCAAGCTCCGCGCCATCTGGATCAACATCAACTACCGCTACGTGGAAGACGAACTCGCCTATCTGTTCAACGACGCGGGCCTCAAGTACCTCGTGGTCGAGCCCGAGTTCGTCGAACGCGCCGCGGCGGTCGCCCCGAACCTGCCCCGCCTCGTCATCGGCCCCGACTTCGAGGCTGCGCTTGCCGCCCACTCGCCCGAGCGCGACTTCCCGCAACGTTCGAACGACGACCGCTACATCCTGTTCACGGGTGGCACCACGGGCATGCCGAAGGGCGTGGTGTGGCGTCAGGAAGACGTCGTGATGGCGCTCGGCGGCGGTATCGACATCCGCACGCGTGAGAAGGCCACGTCACCCATCGACTTCCTCACTCGTGGCCGCAACGGGTTCCCGCTCACCACACTGCCCATCGCCCCGCTCATGCACGGGGCTACGCAGTGGAGCCTCATGGGTCAGGGCATCCTCGGCAATGCCACCATTCTTCGTGCTCGATTCGATGCGCACGACGTGTGGCGCACCGCGGAGAAGTACAAGGCGAACCTGCTGATGATCACCGGCGATGCCATGGCCCGACCGCTGCTCGACGCGCTCGACGAACCGGGCGTGTCGTACGACCTCTCGAACATGTTCGCCATCAGTTCGAGCGCGGTGCTGTTCTCGCAGACCTGCAAGGACCGGTTCCTCGACCGCTTCCCGAACCTCGTCATCACCGATGCCGTCGGTTCGAGCGAGGGCGGCGCCAACGGTCTCACGATGGTCTCCAAGGGCGTCACCATGAAGGGTGGCCCCACGGTGGCCGCGGCGCCCGACTCGTTCGTGCTCGACGACGAGTACCGCCCGGTGGCACCCGGTGTGGTGGGCCGCCTCGCCCGATCGGGCAACATCCCCATCGGCTACCTCAACGATCCGGTGAAGACGGCCGCCACGTTCGTCACCGGGCCCGACGGCGTGCGCTACGTGATCCCCGGCGACTTCGCCACCATCGAAGAGAACGGTTCGCTCACGCTGCTCGGTCGTGGGTCGGTAAGCATCAACACCGGCGGCGAGAAAGTGTTTCCCGAAGAGATCGAGAACGCGCTCAAGGCGCACCCCGGCGTGCTCGACGCCGTGGTGGTGGGTGTGCCCGACGAGCGGTGGGGCGAGAAGGTGGCGGCCGTGGTGCAGGCGGTGCCGGGTGCCGAACTCACGCTCGACGACGTGCAGGCGCACTGCCGTCGTCTGGTGGCGGGCTACAAGGTGCCGCGTCAACTCACGCTCGTCGACCAGATGGTGCGCTCGCCAGCCGGCAAGAGCGACTACCGGTGGGCGAAGAAGGTGGCGGTCGACGCCATGGAAGGCAACGGCCCGGCATGAGCGGACCGTTGGCCGGCCTGCGCGTGGTCGAACTGGTGGGGCAGGGTCCCGGCCCCTACGGGGCGATGATCCTGGCCGACCTCGGCTGCGACGTGATCGCCGTCGAACGCGCCGATGTGGCGGCGCGCGTCGATCGCACCCGTACGGCCACCAACCCGATGATGCGCGGGAAGCGCAGCGTGGCCGTCGACCTCAAGTCGGCCGATGGAGCCGGACAGGTGCTGGCGCTCACCGACAAGGCCGACGTGTTCATCGACCCCTTCCGTCCCGGCGTGTGCGAACGACTCGGGGTCGGGCCTGAGGTGGCGTGCGGTCGCAACCCGCGTCTCATCTACGGCCGCATGACCGGCTTCGGCCAGCAGGGTCCGCTCGCGCAGGCGGCGGGCCACGACATCAACTACATCGCCCTGTCGGGGGCGCTGCACATGATCGGCCGCGAGGGCGAGCCACCAACCTTCCCCATCAACCTGCTCGGCGACTTCGCCGGTGGTGGCCTGATGCTGGCGTTCGGCGTGGCGTGCGCGGCGTTCGAGCGTGAGCGCTCCGGCCGCGGTCAGGTGATCGACACGGCCATGATCGACGGTGCGGCGATGATCCTCGGCCCGTTCTTCGCGGCCGCCACCCGTGGCCGCTGGGGAGCCCGTGGCACCAACGACCTCGACGGCGGCGCCCCGTTCTACAACGTGTATGAAACCGCCGACGGCAAGTGGGTGGCGGTCGGTGCCATCGAGCCCCAGTTCCACCGCGCGCTCTACTCGCTGGTGGCCCTGCCCGAACCCGAACAGCAGATGGACCGAGCCGAGTGGCCCGCTCGCAAGCAGGCGCTCGCCGACGTGTTCCGCACCCGCACCCGCGACGAATGGTGCGCGCTCGGCGAGGGCACCGATGCCTGCCTCAGCCCGGTGCTCGAACCGGCCGAGGTGGCCACCCACCACCACACCGGTCCGCGCAGCATGCTGACCCAACTCAACGGCATCACCCAGGCCGTGCCGGCACCGCGGTTCGACCGCACGCCCGGCGAACCCACCCCGCCCTGCCACCCCGGACAGCACGACATCGCCGACGTGCTGGCCTCGTGGGCCTGACCCGAAGGAGCCCTGCCATGGCACACCCGCTCGACGAGTACCCCATTCATCAGGTGCCGCTGTCGATGAGTTACGTCGGCACCACCGACAAGGACTTCTACGACCGCAACATCTTCCACGTCATCCCGCACGGTCAGGTCGACATGCAGTTGATCGCCGGGTTCGGCACCTACCCGAACCTCGGCGTGCGCGACGCCTACTGCTGCGTGCGGGTGGGCAACCGGCAGCACGTGGTGCGCGCCAGCGATGCCATGGACACCGACCTCATGCGCATGGAGGTCGGCCCGGTGCGCATCGAGGTGATCGAACCGCTGCGGCGGGTGCGCGTGGTGTGCGAGGGCGGCCCCGACGAGGTGTCGTGCGACATCGAGTGGACGCCCGCAGTGCCCATTCACGACGAGGCCCACCACGTGATGCGGCAGGGCACCCGCGCCATCCTCGACGCCAGTCGCTTCCTCGGCATCGGCCGCTGGACCGGCGTGGTGCGCGCCGGCGGACAGGAGTGGGAACTCGACCACCAGAACTTCACCGGCACCCGCGACCGCTCGTGGGGCATTCGCCCCGTGGGTGAGAGCCAGCCGCCCGGACGGTGGGCGGCCGAACTCGAACCGAAGTTGCACTGGTTCTGGATTCCGCTGCGCTTCGACGACTTCTCGACCGTGGTGATCCTGCAGGAGGAGCCGAGTGGACTGCGCACGCTCAACGACGCGGTGCGACTCTGGAACGACGGTCGTCCCGCCGACCAGATGGGCTGGCCGCAGGTCGACGTTCGCTACCGCTCGGGCACGCGCACGCCCATCGGCGCCACCATCCACCTCACCGATCGGTCACGGACGCCGATCACCATCGACGTCGAGGTGCTCGGCTCGATGCCGCTCAACGTGGGCTGCGGTTATGGCGGCGACCCCGACTGGGGGCACGGCCAGTGGCGTGGCCGCGACTGGAGCGAGCGCGCCGAGTACGACCTCACCGACCCCGCCGTGGCGGGCCGTGTGCCGTTCTCGGTGGTCGACCACGTTGCCCGTGCCACGTGCAACGGCCAGATGGGCTACGGCATCTTCGAGCACGGCACTGTCGGCCGCCATGACCCCAGCGGCTTCACCGACCTGTTCTCGGTGGCGCCGTAGGAACTAGAGGATCTGGCCCGTCTTGATGGGCGACAGGTCGCTCGCCACCAACAACTTGTTGCGCCAGTCGCGCACGCTGCCACGCACGGCATCGAGCCAGTGGCGCACGTCGTCGTCGGCGCCACCCGCCACCGCCGACTCGTAGTTGGTCCAGTGGTGGAACGTCGGCACCGCCCAGATGACGATCACCTCGGAGTCGTTCACCAGTGCCGTGCGGTACGCGCCCACGAGTTGCCATCCGAATCGGGCCGCCAGGGCGAGGCGGTGTGCCTCGATGGCGTCGATCACCTCGCCGGCCCGACCGGGCTCACATGCGATCTGCTCGTGGTAGTAGCACTCGCCGCGTACGCCCTGCTCGAGGATGTCGTCGAGCGTGGGCGTGAAGTGCGACGGCACGAGCAGCCGGTCGAACCCACCGCTGCGCAACTTGGCGGCCTCGGCCCACCACGTGACGAGGTTGGCGTCCTGGTGCTTGGCATTGCCGAACTCGAACCGGAAGTGGTTGGCCACCCCCTCCCACCCGTCGCGGTACTCCCACAGGTTGGTGCTCTGCGGCCAGCGTTCGGTGGAGCCGACGGTCGAGAACACGCCCACGCAGTAGAGCTTGCGCTCGGTGCGTGCGAGGTGCCCGTAGTTGGCGGTCATGTGATGGTTGTAGGCGGCACGCCCGTGACCGATGATGTCGATGAACTCGTGGAGGTAGATGCGGTCGTTCACAGGGCCTCCCTCAGAGCGCCTTGTTGGTGGTCTCGTCGGAGTTGCACACCACCTGGGCGAGGTGCACGGTGCCCTGTGCATCGACCTGTACCACCACGGCGTAGGCGCGCTCAGGCGTGTCGTACACGCCCACGCCGACCGAGCCCTCCACCACGTCGTAGCGGAGCGTCGAGCCCTCCGGGGCGTGTGCAGCCATGGCGGCCGACACCACGGCGCGCGGCGGCGCAGGCTTTGGCGGAACCGGGTGGCTCGGCTGGTGCGGTACGAGCCACGGCTGCGGTTCGAGCGCCGACGAGCCACCGGCCTTGAACCAGTCGAACACCACCCGGGTCCAGACCGCCTCGTAGAAGTCTTCCTCGCACGACCACATCTGCCCGCCGGCGTGGGTGAGCAGCGTGAGGTTCGGGAAGCAGTACTCGGTGGTGGCCGGATCGATACCCGGGGGAGTGGGCAGGTGGTTCCAGATCCAGAACGCCACCTTGTCGCCCTCGACGATGAACCACTCGGGTGAGAACGTCATGCCCGCGACCGATTCGGTGGACGTGCGCAGGTACTGCTCGATGCCGGCGGGGCCTTCGAACACGCCCATGCAGTGCTCGATGTAGAGGGCGTCGTCGGTGAACAGCTTCGACCATGCTGCCCAGTCGCGCCCACGGGCGCCGAGGTCGAGGAACGTCTCGAATGCGGCGCGGATGTCGGCGCTCATCGGCACACCGTCGCACCGTCGACGAGCATCGACTCACCGTTCACGAAACTGGCACGGTCGCTGCCGAGCCACACCACGGCTTGGGCGATCTCGTCGGCCGAGCCCATGGTTCGCCTGCCGATACCGCGCGTGACCATCTTCTCGATGTCGGCGTTGCCGCCGATGAACCTTTCGATCATCGGCGTTCGTGTGGTGCCGGGCAGCACAGCGTTCACCCTTATGCCGCGGGCGGCGTACTCCTGTGCCGCGCACTTGGTGAGGCCGAGCACGCCATGCTTGGCCGCCGTGTAGTGGGGGAGGCCCGGCGCGGCCACCACACCGGCGCCCGACGAGGTGTTGATGATCGACCCCCACCCCTGTGCCGCCATGAGCCGCAGTTCGATCTGCATGCACACGAACACGCTCGTGAGGTTGGTGGCGAGCATCGCGTTCCACGACTCGATCGACAGGTCGGTGAAGGCCGACGGCGGGCTCGTCATGCCAGCGTTGTTGTGGGCGATGTCGATGCGCCCGTGTGCTGCAACTGCCTCGTCGACGGCCCGCTGCACCTGTGCCTCGTCGGTGACGTCGACTCCGTGCGCCGTTGCCGTTCCCCCCGCGGCGACGATCGCTGCTGCGACACGCTCGGCCGCAGCGAGGTGAAGGTCGAGCACTGCGACGGCCGCTCCTTCCGCGGCGAACAGCAGCGCCGTTGCCTCGCCGATGCCGCTGCCCGCACCCGTGACCAACGCGACCTGGCCCTCGACCATCCCCATGAGCGCACGGTATCTGATGCGCCGTCAGAAGATGAACAGCAGGTACGGTGCGGCCGTGAGCGCTGACTCGACGGGGCCGAACGCAGTGGTCATCAGGCCCCCGTTCGACCCGGTGGCGCGCCCGTTCCACACGCTCACCGACGAGCAGTGGGAGACAGCGTGGGAGCACCCGCTGCGTCACACCATCGAGGCATTGGTGACCGCGCACGCGACCGGCGCGACCCGTGTGGTGGTACTGCTGCCCACCACGGCGATGTCGGGTGGCGCGCAGTACGCGCACGTCGCCGCAGCGGCCGAGGCGATCCGCGTGCTCGTGAAATCGACCGCCCGGCAGTGGGGTGCCGAGGGCATCACCGTCAACGCCGTGGCCGTCGACCCGATCGAGTTCGGCATCGACACTGCCGCGGCAGGGCCCACCTCCATCGCGCCGCCGGCGCTGCGTCACGCCGACGCACGCTCCATGGTGTCGTTCCTGTGTAGTGAGGCCTCCGGCGACATCACCGGCCAGACGCTCGTGGTCGATGGTGGGGTGTGGATGTGACGGGCCGACTCGAAGGTCGCGTCGCCATCGTCACCGGCGC
>JBJTXX010000110.1:0-3492 GCA_046082485.1 Actinomycetota bacterium | reverse complement strand
CGCAGCGTCTGCGCGATCTCGGTCTTGGGATCGCCGCCACGAGGGGCACCGCCGACTACCTGGAACGGTTCGGCCTCACGGTCGATCAGGTGGTGGGGAAGATCTCGGACGGTCACGGCATCAACGCGGTGAAGCTGATCGAGAGCGGGCAGATCGACTTCGTCATCAACACACCCCAGGGCCGTGGTGGCCGCACCGACGGTGAGCAGATCCGCAAGGCGGCCAACACCCACCGCGTCAGTTCGGTCACCACGGTGGAGGCCGCGCTGGCTGCCGCCCAGGGCATGGGCGAGATGGCGGGCAGCGAGTTGCAGGTGCGTTCCCTGCAGGAGTTCCACGCCCGGTGACCATCGATGCCTCGGTGCTCGTCGGCTCCGTCCGGCTGCCGGCCCCGGTGATGACCGCGTCGGGGACGGCCGGTCACGGGGACGAACTGGCCTCGTACATGCCGTTGTCGGAGCTCGGCGCGGTGGTGGTGAAGTCCCTGGCCGCGTTCGAGTGGCCGGGGAACCCAGCACCCCGGGTGCATCCCGCCGGAGAGGGCATGATCAACGCGGTCGGGTTGCAGGGCCGCGGAGTCGCGTACTGGAAGCGTGAGGAACTGCCCGGCCTGCTCGACGCGGGTGCCCGCGCGGTGGCCAGCATCTGGGGTCGGTCGCTCGACGACTACCGCGCTGCGGCTCAGGCCATGGCCGGTGTTCCTAGCGGCGTGGTGGCGCTCGAGGTGAACCTCTCGTGCCCAAACCTCGAGGGCAGGAAGGGCATCTTCGCCCACGACCCCGATCTGTCGGCAGCGGTGATCGAGGCGTGCGGAGTGGCCGGCCTGCCCCTGTGGGCGAAGCTCAGCCCGAACACCGACCGGGTGGTCGACGTGGCGCGAGCCGTGCACGAGGCCGGTGCCGAGGCCGTGACACTCGTGAACACCCTGTTGGGCATGGTGCTCGACCCGGCGACGGGGCGGCCCGCGCTCGGTGCGGGCGGGGGCGGCTACAGCGGGCCGCCGTTGCACGCCGTGGCGGTGCGCACGGTGTTCGACGTGCACGCAGCCCTCCCCGACCTGCCGATCATCGGGGCCGGCGGTGTTCGTGGCGCATGGGACGCTGCCGAACTGCTGCTCGCAGGGGCACGGGCGGTGCAGGTCGGCACCGCCACCTTCTCGGACCCCGCAGCGCCGGTGAAGGTGCAGCGGGATCTGTTGCGCTGGTGCGCCCGGCGCGGCGTGACGCCGGGTGGACTGACCGGCCTTGCGCACCGCGGTGGATTGCCACCAATTCGCTGAGTGCCGGGACTAGGGTCGGAGCATGGCTACACCTCCGCAACTCACCCCGGAACAGCGCGCGAACGCCCTCGAGAAGGCAGCGGCCGCCCGCGCCGCCCGCGCCGAACTGAAGAACCAGTTGAAGAACGGCGCCGTCTCCCTCGCCGAGGCCCTGTCGAGCACCGACGGCACCGTCGGCAAGCTGAAGGTCGTCGCGCTGCTCGAGTCCTTGCCAGGTGTCGGCAAGGTGAAGGCCCGCAAGCTGATGGAGGAGATCGGCATCGCCGACAACCGTCGTGTGCAGGGCCTCGGTCAGCAGCAGAAGCAGGCTCTGCGCGCAGCACTCGGCAAGTGAGGCCATGACGGCCTCACCCGCCGACCAATCAAACCGGATCTTCATCGTCTCGGGACCCGGAGGGGTGGGCAAGGGCACCATCGTGAGTGCCCTCGTCGACCGTGACCCCCGACTGTGGCTGAGCAGATCGTGGACCACCCGTCAGCGTCGCCGCGGCGAGAACGAACGCGCCTACGTGTTCACCGACCGGCAGGCATTCGAGGACCGCATCGAACGGGGTGGCTTCCTCGAATGGACCAGCTTCCTCGGGAACTACTACGGCACCCCGCTGCCCGAACCAGAGCCGGGTCGTGATGTCGTCCTCGAGATCGAGGTCGACGGCGCCCGCCAGGTGAAGGCGATGCACCCCGAGGCGATCCTGATCTTCGTGCTGCCGCCATCGAGGGAAGAGCAGCAGCGCCGCCTCCGCGGGCGCGGAGACCCGGAGGACAAGGTCGACCAGCGTCTGCAGAAGGCGCTCGACGAGGAGCCCGTCGGTCTCGCGATCGCCGACCACGTCGTGGTGAACGACGATCTCGAGCGCACCCTCGCCGAGATGGCCGAGATCATCCGCGGCCACCGCGGTCAGCGCTGACTGCGTCCGGTACACTTCACGACTGCTCTCAGGAGGCACCCGATGACCACGCGTTCCTACGACACCATGATCAACCCGCCGATCGAGGATCTCCTCGCGAAGGTGGATTCGAAGTTCAGTCTGGTCACTTTGGCCGCCCGCCGGGCGCGCCAGATCAACAGCTACTTCAACCACCTCGGTGAGGGTCAGGGCTCGATGGTGCCCCCGCAGGTCAGCTCGGTCGCCCGCAAGCCGCTCAGCATCGGTTTCGAGGAGATCGCGGCTGACAAGATCCAGCGCGTCGAACTTCCCGACGGCGAGGCAGAAGAGCCCGCCGACGAGACGGCCTGACCCGTCTCGGCATGCTCGCGGGCAAGCGCATCGTCCTCGGGGTCTCCGGGGGGATCGCGGCCTACAAGGCCGTCGAGGTCTGCCGTCGGCTCGTTGACGCCGGTGCCCATGTGGTGCCCGTGATGACCGAGGGCGCTGAGCACTTCGTCGGTCGCACCACGCTGTCGGCGCTTGCGAGCGAGCCCGTGCAGACCAGTCTCTGGGACGAGGCCAGTCCCATCCCACACACCAGGCTCGGCCAGACGGCAGACCTGATCCTCGTGGCTCCCGCCACGGCACGACTGCTGGCGGCGTATGCGGCCGGCCTCAGCACCGATCTGCTCACGAACGTGTTGCTGGCGACCAGGGCGCCCGTGGTGGTGTGCCCGGCGCTGCACACCGAGATGTGGGAGCACCCGGCGGTGCAGCAGAACATCGCGACCTTGCGTTCGCGCGGCGTGCACATCGTCGAACCCGAGACGGGCCGTCTCGCCGGCTGCGACGTGGGCGCGGGCCGGTTGGCCGAGCCGTCCACGATCGTCGCCGCGGTCGAAGCCGTGCTGTCGGACGGGCCCATGTCGGGTCTCCACGTCGTCGTGTCGGCTGGTGGCACCCGCGAACCCATCGATGCCGTGCGGGTGATCGCCAACCGCAGCAGCGGCAAGCAGGGTTACGCCATCGCTGCCGAGGCCGCCGCCCGTGGGGCCCGGGTCACGCTCGTGTCGACCGTCGACCTGCCGTTGCCCCCGGGCGTCGAACTGGTCCCCGTCGAGACCGCGGCGCAGATGCAGGCCGCCCTCGAGGCCGTTGCCACTTTGGCCGACGTGGTGGTGATGGCGGCAGCGGTTGCCGACTTCAGGCCGGTTGCCGCCGCCACCGGCAAGATCAAGAAGGACGCTGGGGTTCCCGAGATCCTGCTCGAGCCCACCCCCGACATCCTGGCCGGACTCGGCGCTGCCAAGCCGGTGGGACAGGTGCTCGTGGGCTTCGCGGCCG
>JBJTXX010000109.1:0-1336 GCA_046082485.1 Actinomycetota bacterium | reverse complement strand
TCGGCCCCACCGAGCACGGCTGGCAGCGTCGAATCGCCGACCTGCCCCTCGACCAGCTGGGGGAAGGCGACGTGCTCGTCGAGGTGAAGTGGTCGGGCATCAACTTCAAGGACGGCCTGGCCAGCACCGAATCAGGCCGCGTCGCCCGCATCGACCCGTTGGTGCCCGGCATCGACCTGGCAGGCACCGTGGTGGAGTCGTTCGACCCGTCGGTGCCCGCCGGCAGCGAGGTGATCGCACACGGTTACGACATCGGCGTGGCCCACCACGGTGGTTACGCACAGTTCGCCCGGGTGCCCGCCGGCTGGGTGGTACCGATGCCTGCCGGCCTCGACGCACGCACCGCGATGCTCGTCGGTACCGCCGGCTACACGGCTGCGCTGTCGGTGGCAGCCCTCGAACAGCACGGCCTCACTCCCGGCACCGGCCCGGTGCTGGTGACGGGTGCGACCGGCGGCGTGGGCTCGATGGCCGTCGGCATGCTCGCCGCACGTGGCCACGAGGTGGTGGCCAGTACCGGCAAGGTCGCCGACGCCGAGTGGCTGCGAGGCCTCGGCGCCACCGACGTGATCGACCGAGCCGAGATGGCACCCGAGTCGGGCAAGCCCCTCGAGAAGGAGCGCTGGGCGGGCGCCGTGGACTGCGTGGGCGGCAACACGCTCGCCCACATCATCCGCACCCTGCGCTACGGGGCGTCGGTGGCGGCGAGCGGCCTCACCGGTGGCACCTCGCTGCCCACCACGGTGCACCCGTTCATCCTGCGCGGCTGCAACCTGCTGGGGATCGACAGCGTGCAGACCCCGATCGCGCTGCGGCGCGTGATGTGGCAACGCATCGGTAGCGACCTGAAGCCCGCTTGGCTGGACACACTCGACCACGAGTCGGTCGGCCTCGAGGCCCTGGCCCCGCAACTCGACCGCATCCTCTCCGGCGGCATGCGCGGCCGGGTGCTGGTCTCCCCCACCGCCTGACCATGGACCTCCGACGCGCAACGGGCCGGGCCCTCGGTCGCATCAGCGAGCCGGCCCGCGACATCGATGTCATCCATCGCACCGACGTGCTGGTGGTGGGCTCCGGTCCCGCCGGTCTGGCCGCTGCGCTGGCTGCCGCCCGAGCCGGGGTGCAGGTGACCCTCGTCGAGCGTTACGGGTGCTTCGGCGGCAACATCACCACGGTGGGCGTCGAGGGCCTTGCGTGGTACCGGCACGAGGCCACGGTGGAGGCCAACGGCATCGGTCGCGAGTTCGAGGACCGCGCCTACGCCATGGGGGCCGCGGTGCCCGAGAGCCAGTCGCAGAGTTACGAACTCGATGCCGAGGGCTTCAAGGTGGTGGCC
>JBJTXX010000108.1:0-8286 GCA_046082485.1 Actinomycetota bacterium | reverse complement strand
CATGCGGCCGCTCGCCGACATCCCGGTCGGCCAGGCGTTCACCGTCTCGCGCATCCCCGAGGAACTGGAGTTCACCCCGGGCCTGCTCGACTTCCTCGAGGCATCGAAGATCCTCCCCGGGCACAGTGGTCGCCTCACGGCCGCCTCACCCGACGGCACGGTCACGGTCGAGATCGATGGCCATCACGTGGGGCTCGGTTCGTTCGCCAGCGCCCGCATCCTGGTCCTGGCATGACCCGGCGGGTCGCCGTCGTCGCACTTGCGGTCGCGCTCGGCACGGCCGCGTGCAGCAGCACCTACGACCCGTCGCTCGCCACCACTGCCACGACGGCAGCGGCCACCACGAGCACCCTGCCCTCCGGTTCGGTGGCCGACCTGCTGCCTCGCATGCTCGCCGAGGTGAAGGGACTCTCCGAGAAGGTCGCCGCCAACGAGGGCGACAACGCCTCCGCCGCGTTGATCGAGCAGTACTGGCAGGCGATGCGCGCGGAGGTCGAGGCTGCACACCCCGACCTCGTCGACGGGTTCGAGTTCGTGGTGCGACGTTGTCAGGCAGCCGCCGACCGACGCCGGCCGGCCGACGCGGACCGCGCCTACCGGAACCTCAAGACGATCGCCGACGCGCTGCTCGGCTGACCCGCCGGCGAGGCGCGGCCGACGACCGCTTCAGCGCATCGCCACCGGCAACTGCTCGCTGTGCACGATGGTGAGGCGCTTCGTGCTGCGGGTGAGCGCGACGTAGAGCGCCCGCAGACCTTGTTCCTCGTCGGCCACGATGCGGGCCGGCTCGACAACGATCACACCATCGAGCTCGAGACCCTTGACCACGCTCACGGGCACGACGGTGACACCCATCTCGAGACCGGAACGAGTGGCCTCACCGTGCTCGACACCGGCCTCCGAGAGGGCGCCGGCGACGTCGGCGAACATGCTGTCGGGCACGACGACGGCGATGTTGCCGTCGCCCACGTCTGCGTCCATCTCCTTCACGGCTGCCACCACCGACGACATCAGGTCGGCGTGCACGACGTGCACGAACTTGGGGTGCTCGTCACCGAGGCGCACGCTGGTGGGGGCTCGCAGCGTGGGCGTGGCGGCCATCATGACCCGGTTGGCGAGTTCCATGATCTTGCCCGGGATGCGATACCCGACGCTCAGGCCGATGACCCGCGACTCGCGCTGGTCGGGAAGGTGACGCAACACGTCGGCCCAGTCATCGGGGGCCAGCGCACCGGTTGCCTGCGCGAGGTCGCCCACCACGGTCATGCTGCCGTTCAGCGAACGGCGCGAGACCATTCGCAGCTGCATCGGCGTGAGGTCCTGTACCTCGTCGACCACGATGTGGCCATAGGTGCGGATCTCGTCGGCCTCCTCGGCCCGGCCGCCCTTCTGCGGCCGCACGCCGAGGAAGTTGCGGGCCTCGTCGAGCAGGGCGACGTCGTGCTCCGTCCAGCGCACCTCGGCCACGTCGGCGGCACGGGGTCGATACAGCGACAGGTACTCGACCTCGCTGAGGTGCCGGGCACCGGCGAGCTTCAGCAAGGCCTTGCTGCCGAACAGGTCGTGCAGCAACTCGGCAGGCGTGAGCACCGGCCACATGCGCTCGAGCGCCTGACGCACCTCGGGCAAGGTGCGTACGGCGTCGCGAACCGAGTTCGCGCTGACATCGGCGAGACGGCTCGACGCCGCCATCGCCGACCAGATCTCGCCCTCCACCCAGCGTCGCGCCGCATTGTGCCGACGGAACCTGCGCTGCGCGGCCCTGACGATGCGGTGGCTCTCGGCAGTCGTGAGGCGCACGTACCCGGTGCGGAACGGCACCACGAGATCGTCCTTCAGGGGGCGTTCACGGTCGGTGACGGCCTGGTCGATCACCAGGCTCATCCGCGGGTCGCCCTTCACGCGGGCGGCCAGCGCCGTGTCGGGAGTGTCGATGCCGTAGCGCGCCCACTGCACATCCTGCACGAGGTCGGCGAGCACCACCTGCTCGACACCGGCCTCGCCGAGGGAGGGCAGCACCCGTTCGATGTAGCGCAGGAACACGCGGTTCGGCCCGATGATGAGCACACCTTGATCCTCGAGCGGGAACCGATAGGTGTAGAGCAGATAGGCGGCCCGGTGCAGCGCCACCACGGTCTTGCCGGTGCCGGGCCCACCCTGCACCACCAGCACGCCCGCCTGGGGCGACCGGATGATCTCGTCCTGTTCGCCCTGGATGGTGGCCACGATGTCGCCCAACTGGCCGGTGCGACCACGCTGCAGCACGGCCAGAAGGGTGCTGTAGCCGCGGATGCCCTGCGGCGAGGTGCCCGTCTCACTGTCGTCCTCCGAGCCGATGCCCAGGTGGCCTTCCCCGAACAGTTCGTCCTCGATGCCCAGCCGCTGGCGGCCCTGCACGTGGAAGTGACGGCGGCGCACGAGGCCCAGTGGGTCGCGACCGGTGGCGCGGTAGAAGGGCTCGGCGACCGGCGCCCGCCAGTCGACCACCACAGGGTCGGCGTGCTCGTCGGCCACGGCGAGGCGGCCGATGTGGAAGCTCTCGAACTCGTCGGGGTCGTCGGTGCCACGGTCGATGCGGCCGAAGACGAGCGCCGAATCGCCGAGCTCGAGTTGCGTGAGGCGGTTGAGCACGGCCTCATCCGCGACGTTTCGCTCGTAGCGGGCCTGGAAGGTGCCCCCGAGCGTGCCCTCGTGAAGGCCACGCATCTTCCACGCGTCGGCCTTGGTCTGTTCGAGGCACTGGTAGGCGAACTCGATGAACTGCTGCTCGGCAGGGAGGTCGGGATGGTGCTGCGACATGGGGACCGGGGGAAGCCCTTCGATGGACGAGCCGAAAATGGGGTTTTCGAACTCTATCCGTCGTGCGGCTGGCTTCCACACGGAGCCTCGAAAGGGCAGCGTGAGCCCCAGGAGTCAGCTGGTGGTGGCGATTCCGCCGTCGACCGGGATCACGGCACCGGTCACGTAACTGCCGGCCCGACTGCAGAGGAACACGGCCACGCCGGCCATGTCGTCGGGGCGACCGATGCGTCGCAGCGGGGCCGACTTGGCGATGTTGTCGCCGAAGGCACGCAGCGTGGCCGCCATCATCTTGCTCTCGAACGGTCCCGGGGCGACCGCGTTCACCGTGATGTGCTCGGGCCCCAGCTTGCGTGCCAGCGCGCGGGTGAGGTGGTGCACACCGGCCTTGCTGGCGGCGTAGCTGTAGGTGTCCATCGGGTTCACGTGCAGGCCGTCGATCGAGCCGATGTTGATGACACGGGCGGGGTCCTCGTGGCTGGCGGCGGCGCGAAGGTTCGGCAGCAGCTTCTGCGTCAGGAAGAACACGCCCTTCACGTTCGTGTCCATGACCTTGTCCCAGGCGTGCTCGTCGAAGTCATCGAGCGGCATGCCCCACGTGGCGCCGGCATTGTTGACGAGGATGTCGAGCACCGGGAACCGTGACGACACCTCGGCAGCCAGTGCCTCCACACCCTCGAGGCCGCTGACGTCGGCACGGATGGCCTGCACCTCGCCGTGCGCCGACAGCGCCGCACACGCCTCATCGAGTTCGTGCTGCTTGCGAGAGCTGATGATGACGCGCGCGCCTGCATCGAGCAGGCCGGTGGCGATCATGAAGCCGATGCCGCGGCTGCCACCGGTGACGAGCGCTGTCTTGCCGGAGAGGGAGAACATGTCGGAGGTCATGCCGGACATCCTGCTCCACCACGCCCCCCGATAGCGTGCCGGACGATGACCGCGACGCCCACCGGAGTGCCGTTCCTCGATGCCGCTCGCGGCATCGGCACAGCGCACACCCCCGTGTGGTTCATGCGCCAGGCTGGGCGCAGCCTTCCCGAATACCGGGCGCTGCGCGGCGAGGGCAGCATCCTCGACGCCATCAAGCAAGTGGAGTTGTCGGTGGAACTGACCCTGCAGCCCCTGCGTCGCTACGGCGTCGATGCCGCCGTGCTGTACAGCGACATCGTCGTGCCGGCGCACGCCGTCGGCTTCGGCATCGACGTGGCGCCCGGCACCGGGCCCGTCTGCGCGCAGCCGTTCCGCACCGACGACGACCTGCAGCGCCTGCGCCCCTTCCAACCCGAGGACGACACGCCGTACGTGCTGCAGACGGTGAGATCCCTCGCCCGGGAACTGCCCGCCAGCGTGCCCTTGCTCGGGTTCGCCGGCGCCCCCTTCACCGTGGCCAGCTACCTCATCGAGGGCCGCCCCAGCCGCACCTACGAGCACACCAAGCGCCTGATGCACACCCGCCCCGATCTGTGGCACGCCCTGATGCAGCGTCTGGTGCAGCACGCCGTGGCGTCGGTGCACAGCCAACTGGCCAACGGGGCCCGCGCCTTCCAGTTGTTCGACAGTTGGGCGGGCACGCTCAGTCGTTCCGACTACGACGAGTTCGTGCTGCCCCACTCGAGGGATGTGTTCGCGCAGATCGCCGCGCTGCACCCCGATGCGCCGGGCATCCATTACGGCGTGGGCTGCGACCACTTGCTCGAGGGCATGCATGCGGCGGGCCCGCAGGTGCTCGGGCTCGATTGGCGCACCCCGATCACGGCCGCCCGCCGACGCATGGGAACCGACCTGGTCGTGCAGGGCAACCTCGACCCCGTGCTGGCGTTGGCAGGCATCGAGGTGGCAGTGGCCGGCGCCGACAGGGTGCTCGCCGACAACGATGGGCACCCGGGGCACATCTTCAACCTCGGCCACGGGGTGCATCCGCCCACCGACCCCGACGTGCTGAAGGCCGTCGTCGACCGAGTCCACGAAAGCACCTCCCGATGAGCAACGACAGAACCGCCGTCCTGCTGATGGCCTACGGCACACCCCGCACCCGCGAGGACATCGAGCCGTACTACACCGACATCCGGCGCGGTCGGCCGCCGACACCCGAGGCCCTCGCCGACCTCGTGGCCCGTTACGACGCCCTCGGCGGCACCAGCCCGCTCGCGGCGCGCACCGATGCCCAGCGCACCGCGTTGCAGGCCGCGCTCGACGCCACCGCACCCGACCGCTTCGTGGTCAGCCTCGGGCTGAAGCACGCCGACCCGAAGGTGGAGGCCGCCGTCGAGCAGATCGCTGCACAGGGCTACCGTCGCATCGTCGGGCTCGTGCTGGCCCCGCACTGGTCGACGTTTTCCATCGGGCAGTACCTGGAACGGGCTCGTGCCGCGGCCGAGCCGCACGGCATCGAGTTCGCAGGGCTCGAGAGCTGGGCCACCGAACCCGCCTACGTGCAGTTCATCGCCGACGACCTGCGCGCGAGGCTCGACACCATGCCGGCCGGAACCAAGGTGCTGTTCACCGCCCACTCGCTGCCACAACGCATCATCGAGGCCGGTGACCGCTACCCCGACGAGTTGCGCGCCACCGCCGAGGCCGTTGCCGCGGCCGCGGGGCTCGACGACTGGAGCTCGTGGGCGATCGCCTGGCAGAGCGCGGGCCGCACGCCGGAACCATGGCTGGGGCCCGACATCCTGCAGGTGATCGACGACCTCGCCGCTGCCGGCGAGAAGGGCGTCGTGGTGAGCGCCGTCGGCTTCGTCGCCGACCACCTCGAGGTGCTCTACGACCTCGACATCGAGGCGGCGCACCGCGCCGCCTCCCACGGCATGGCGTTCGCACGCACGGCGTGCGTGAACGACAACCCCGCCGTGATGGCCGCACTCGCCCTCAGGGTGCTCGAGTTGGCATGACCACGGGGGCACGGCGGGTCGCGGTGATCGGGGGCGGTATCGCCGGTCTCGCCGCCGCGCACGCCGCCGCCGGAGCCGGCGCCGAGGTCACGCTCTACGAACGCGATCGCCGGCTGGGCGGCAAACTGCTCACCACACCCTTTGCGGGGCACCCGGGCATCGATGAAGGGCCCGACGCCTTCCTCGCGAGGCTGCCGTGGGGCACTGGGCTCGCCCGAGAGGTCGGCCTCGGCGACACCCTCGTCAGCCCCGCTGCCGGCACCGCCGCAGTGTGGTGGAACGAACTGCACCGCATTCCCCAGGGCCTGCTGCTGGGAATGCCGACCGACGTGCTGGCACTGGCCAGATCCCGCCTGATCAGTTGGCCCGGCAAGCTGCGCGCCGCCACCGAGCCCTTCCGCCGGCGAACGCCCACGGGCGCCGACTCGCTCGGTGGCTACGTGCGTTCGCGGTTCGGCAACGAGGTGCACCTGCGACTGGTCGACCCGCTCGTGGGCAGCATCTACGCCGCCGACACCGACCACTTCAGCCTGGCTGCGGTCGCCCAGATCGCAGACCTCGCCACCAAGCACCGCAGCGTTCTCGTCGCCGGCCGACGCATGCCGGCGCCCGCCCCCAATCCCGGTCCGGTGTTCCTTGCTCCGTCGGGCGGCATGGGCTCTCTTGCCGAGGCCACGGGCGCGGCTGCCGTGGCGCGAGGGGCCACCGTGCGCCAGGGCACCGAGGTCGGCAGCATCACCGCCGACGGCAGCAGGTGGCGGGTCGACGACGAGATCCACGATGCCGTCGTGCTGGCGTGTCCCGCAGGGGCCGCAGCATCGCTGCTGCGACACTCGGCCGACGATGCTGCCAGTGGGTTGCGCCGCATCCCGCCGGCCGACGTCGCCATGGTGACACTCGCCGTGCCCGCCGACGCCTGGCCCGAACGTCTGCACCACCTGAGCGGCTACCTCGTGCCGAAGCCGATGCAGCGGCTGGTGACCGCTGCGTCGTTCGGATCACAGAAGTGGCACCACTGGCAGTCTCCGGGAACAGTGGTGCTGCGGGTGTCGTTGGGCCGCGAAGGCCTGCCCGTGCTGCACCTCGATGACGAGCAACTGCTGGCGGCCGCCATCGAGGAAGTCGGCCACCACGTCGGCCTGACGGTCGAGCCGACGCACGCCCGCGTCACACGTTGGCCCGGAGCCTTCCCGCAGTACCGACCCCACCATGCCGAGACGGTGACGGGCATCGAACGCTCGCTGCCCGCTGGGCTGCACCTGGCAGGTGCCTCGTACCACGGCATCGGCGTGCCGGCGTGCATCAATTCGGGCCAGAGGGCCGCGGCCGCGGCAATCGCCACCCCGTGACACAATGACCCGCATGCGGCGGCGCATCCCCCTGCTCGCGGCCATGGTGCTGGTTGCCTCGTGCAGTGACTCCGCACCGTCGGCCGACACCTCCCCGATCCCCTCGACCGCGCCCACCACTGCAACCACGTCGACCACATCCACCACGTCGACAACGGTCGCACGCAGCACCACCACGTCGTCGACGAGCAGCACGACCACGACGACCGAGCCGCTCGGCGTGCCTGTCGAGCCTCCCCCGCCACGGGCCAAGGAGCCCTACCTCGAACTCGGCTACATCGCGATCCCGCGCCTGAACCTGCTGGCGCCGCTGCTCGAGGGCATCACCCTCACCACCCTCGATCAGGGCCCGGGGCACTGGCCCGGCACGGCCCTGCCGGGCCACCGCGGCAACACGGTGATCGCCGGGCACCGCACCAGTCATTCACGGCCCTTCCGTCACCTCGACCAACTGGTGCCCGGAGACGAGATGATCATCGGAGCCAATGACGGCACCTACACCTACAAGGTGACCTCGACCGAGATCGTCTACCCCGACGCGATGTGGATCATCGACCAAGTCGATGGCCACACTGCCACCTTGTTCGCCTGTCACCCGGTGGGTTCCACCCGGCAGCGCATCGTGGTGCACCTCGAACTCAGCGGACCACCGTTCGGCGCCGCGTGAGCACCATCGCCAGGCCGAGGCACATCGCGCCGAAGCCGATGAGCAGGCCGGGCATCGGGGTGCCACCCGTGTGGGGCAACACGCCGCCCTGATCCTTGGTGGTCGTGCTGGGAGCCGGCGTCGTCGGCGGGACCGGCGGATCCTGCGAGACCGCCGTGGTGGTCTGAGGCGCCGTGGTCGGGGCCGCAGTGGTGGGTGGCACCGTCGTCGGCCCGGCCGTGGTGGGCGTGACCGTGGTGGGCGTGGCCGTCGTCGGGGTGGGCGGATCGATGCTCGGCGGCGTGGTCGTGGCCGGGGGATCCGTGGGCGGCACCGTCGGGGCCACCGTCGTCACCGGCGGATCAGTCGGAGGCACCGTCGGAGGCACCGTCGGAGGCACCGTCGGAGGCACCGTCGTCACCGGCGGATCAGTCGGCGGCACCGTCGTCACCGGAGGGTCAGTCGGCGGCACCGTCGTCACCGGCGGAGCAGTCGGCGGCACCGTCGGAGGCACCGTCGTCACCGGAGGATCGGTCGGCGGCACCGTCGTCACCGGCGGATCGGTGGGCGGCACGGTCGTGGGCGGCGGTGTGGTGGA
>JBJTXX010000107.1:0-3054 GCA_046082485.1 Actinomycetota bacterium | reverse complement strand
GGCGCGGGCCGCCTCGATCGAAGCCACCCCGGCCGCCGCTCAGTCGGCAGCGATGACCGCGGTGACGGGTTCGCTGGGCGACCGCTGCACCGGTGCCCCGACCATGCGGATGTCGTGGTCGGCCGGCCCGGCGGGTGCGTGGCGTGGTGGGTCGGTGACCGTGCAGGTGTCGTGCACGGTGCCGAACCGTTCGCTCACGCCGTTGTGGACGCCGGGCGTGCGCACGCTGGTGATGAGCGACACCCAACCCGTCGACAGGTACCGGCGATGAAGGCGAGTGACCGTGGCGACATCTCGGTGATGGCGATGTTGCTGATGCTCGTGGTGTTCGCCGCGTCGGGGCTGATCATCGACGGTGGCCGTGCGATGGCCGCGCGCCGTCATGCGTCGAACACCGCCGAGGCCGCCGCACGGGCCGCGGTGGCCACCCTCACGCCGCTCAGCGACCTCGACCCGGTCGCGGCGCGGGCTGCTGCCATCGGCCACGCCACCCGGGCCGGTGTCGCTGCCACCGACGTGGTCGTGGAGGTGGGGTCGCAGTCGGTGCGAGTCACCGTTGTCGAGCGTCGTCGCTCCGTGTTCCTCGCCCTCGGCGGGGTGTCCGTGCTCACGGTGCGCGCCACGGGTGTGGCGCGGGCGGTGTTCTCGCCGTGAGGCACTTGGTTTCCATCCGTGAACCGATGTCGTGAGAGAGGTTGTCGTCATGCGTCCTGTCGTTCGTTGGCTGCTGCGTGTTCTGGCGCTGTTGGCGCTGCTGACCGTGATGGTGGGCGTGCCCGCCGCGGTGGTGTGGCGCATCAGCGTTGCCGTGCCCGGTTCCTCGCGTTGGCGGGGGTGGCAGGGTCCTCGACTCGACGACGGCGTGGTGATCCAGGCCGGCGTCGCGTTGTTCGCTCTGTTGTGGGTGTGGTTCGCGTTGTCGGCCGTGGCCGAGTGCTGGCACCTGTTGCGGTGCCGACGCGAGGGCCATCCCCCTGCGCCGAGGGCGCCGAAGGAGGGCCCGACGCAGGCCGTTCGCAGCCTGGTTCGGTTCATCGCTGTCGGCTCGTTCGCCGCGGGCACGGCATTGGCCACGCTGGCCGTCTCGCCGTCCACCTCGAGGGCCGCGGCTCCCACCGAGCACGTCGTGGAGGACGGTGACTCGTACTGGGGCATCGCCCAGCAACACCTGCGCGCCGTGTTGGGCCGAGAGCCAGCGCCACCCGAGGTGGTGGTGCTGACCGAGCGGTTGATGGCCCGCAACGCCCCGCTGCTGGGCCATCGCGACCCAGCCCTCATCCTGCCCGGCGAGGTGGTGCAGCTGGCAACGCAGACCGCCGAGCCCGATGTCGTGCTGCGGCCGGTCGCGGCGCCGATCGAGGTGACCGAGCCGGTGTCGCCGCCGGCGGTGGAGGTGGAGCCTGTCGAGGTCGTGGAGCCGACCGTCCAGTCGGCGGCACCCGCACCTGCGACCACGCTTCCGCCGAGCGTGACACCTGCCGCAGCGACACCGACCCCTGTTGCGTCGTCCGACGTCGCCGAACGACGAGACCTGCGCGGCCTCGGCGCAGCGGTGTTGTTGGCCGTGGGGGCGACCGCTGCGCTCGATGCCCGGCGCAGGCGCCGGCTGCGCGCTGCGGGCAAGGGCGCGCGTGCGGCGGCGCCGTCGTTGGCGCAGGCGAGGGCGGAGATGTTGCTGCGCACCACGGCGCGCACCGCTCAGGTCGACAGGGTGGATGCAGCACTGCGGTCGGTGGCGCCGATGCTGGCGGGCACGGGGGCCGTGCCGTTGCTGGTGCTGCACCGGCCGGGCGACGACCTGAGGCTCGTGCTGAAGGGTGCGGCGGTGCCCGAGGCGGGCCCATGGCGACCCGACCGCGATGGTTCGTGGGTGCTGCCGGCGTCGGTGCCCACCGAACGCCTGATGCGCTCGGCGGCGCTGGAGCAGAACCCGTGCCCGGCGCTGGTGCATCTGGGCACCACGCCCGACGAGGTGGAGGTGTTCGCCGATCTGGAGGCCGTGGGCGTGCTGTCGGTGCAGTCGCCTGTGGCGCCGGAGGTGTTGGCGGCAGTGGCCACCACGTTGTCGTTGTCGCCCTTCATGTCGGGCGGTGCGGTGGTGACGTCGGAACTGCAGGTGGTGCCTGTCGTGAGTGGTGGCGGCCTGCACGGAGCGCACTCGTCGCTCGCGGCTGCGCTGGAGGAACTGCCCACGGTGCGGGCCGATCGCAGCACGTTCGCCGACCGGGCCGAGGGGGTCGACCCGTGGGAGCCCACGGTGGTGGTGGCCAGCGCCACCGAGGACGACCCGGCCCTGGTGTGGTTGCGCCCGCTCACCGACGTCGGCCGGGCCGCCGCTGTGGTGGTGGATGCGCCGGTCGCCGACGCGGGTGCGGTGCTGCGGTGCGACGGCGACATCCATGTGCTCGAGCCGTTCGGGTTGCAGTTGCAGCCGGTCGGGCTGGGGGTCGATGACGTGCACGAGATCGATGCACTGCTGTGTGCCGACCCCGTTGTGACGGCACCCGTCGTGCCGACCAACTCGGCGGGTGGCGCGAGGCCACTGGAGCCCGAGTGGTCGTTGCTGGTCCGCAGCTTCGGCGCCGTGGAGGTGTGCGGGCCCGATGGCGCGCCGGTGCGGTTCGAGCGGTCGAAGTCGCTGGAGTTGGTGGCGTGGCTCTCGCACCATCGCCGTCGCCCCACCCGCAGTGGGGCACGTGCTGCGCTGTGGGACACCGAGGTGCGCGACGCCACGTTCGCCAACGTGGTCAGCGAGGCGCGCCGTTCGATGTCGAGGGTGGCGGCTCGACCCGACGGCAGCGAATGGATCGAGCGTTCGGTGGGCGACGACCTGCCGTTGCACCGCTTGGTGGTGAGCGATGCGGAGGTGCTCGAGGCCCGTGTGGCAGCAGCCCGGGGTCTTCCGCCGGCCGAGGCCGTTGCGCTGTTGCGGCCTGCGATGGAACTGGTCGAGGGCATGCCCTTCGCCGGCACGTCGTGGCTGTGGGCCGACGCCGAGGGCATCGCTTCGTCGATGGTGGTGCTGGCCACCGGTGCGGCGATCGAACTGGCCGA
>JBJTXX010000106.1:0-649 GCA_046082485.1 Actinomycetota bacterium | reverse complement strand
CGTCGAGCAACGGTTCGATCTCGTCGGCGTGGTGCAGCGTGAACATCGTGGCGGGAACCTTACGCAGGGGGTGTCAGACGGTTTTCCGTCACGGATTCACCTTCAGGGTCGAGCCCCTGCCGTCCGCTCTCGCACTGACTTCGATACCCGTGTGCAGGCGCTCCTTCATGCCCTCGACATGGGTGATGGCGCCCACCATCCGGCCACCGGCCTGGATCATCAGCAACGCCTCGATTGCCTGGTCGAGCGCCTTCGGGTCGAGCGAACCGAACCCTTCGTCGACGAACAGCGCCTCGAACGTGCGGCCGCTCGCCGTGCCGCCGTGACTGACCACATCCGCAAGGCCGAGCGCCAACGACAGCGACGCCTGGAACTGCTCACCGCCGGACAGCGACGAAGTGGCCCTGGCACGACCAGTGTTCGAGTCGAACACCTCGATGTCGAGCGTCACCTTGCCCTCCTTGCGCCCCAGCCGGAAGCGCCCGTTGGACATCCGGGCGAGATGCACGTTCGCCGCTTGCGTGACACGTTCCAACTCGGCCGCCAACACCCAACGTTCGAGCTTCACACCCATGCCCGCATCACCGTTGCAGGTGCGGAACACGATCCGTGCGTCGTCGCGTTCGGCACGCAGGTCGAGCGACTCGCC
>JBJTXX010000105.1:0-2895 GCA_046082485.1 Actinomycetota bacterium | reverse complement strand
ATCCCAATCCGGTTGCGCAACCTCACAGCCCCAGCCAACAAGGAGGACCTACCAGCAACAACTTCTCCTGTGTGGCTTCACCCGCCAAGGTGCCACCACGTCCTTTCCGACCGATGGTTACGAGATCCGTCTACGACGAGCAAGCGTTCTGCTCACCCGCGGACCGCCATTAGCGTCTGTCGTTTGATCGGTCGGACCCAAGGGGCGCGACGTCGATCAAATCGCTCAACTCGAAGGACATCCGCCGGCGCAGTGGCCCGAACGGCACCTGCCTTCCAAGACGGTCCAGCACCTCGGCCTCCGTGAGCGGGCGCGCCCCAGCGACCTGCATCACCGTCTTGGCGATGATCCACAAGTCGAGGCCGGGTGATGCCCATTCCACGTAGCGCTCGTCGTAGTGCGTCGCCTCCAACACCAGACGAGTGCCGTCTTCCGAGATCTGCCACAGCCCGCTCACACCTGGGCGAGCCAACTGACGAACCGCACGGAACTCGTCGTCCATGCGCTCGCAGATGCCGGGAATCATCGGGCGCGGGCCCACCAGACTCATCGAGCCGCCCACCACGTGCCAGAACTGCGGCAGTTCGTCGATGTGGCGGTTGCGGATGAAGCTGCCCCAGCGGCTGATGTGCACCTCGCCGAGCTGCTCACGGTCGGCGTAGGGAGGGGCGTGCTTCGAGAGCGACCGGATCTTCACGAAACGGAACAGTTCGCCCTGTTGGCCTTCACGAACCTGCGCGAAGAACGGCCAGGCCCGGAAGTGGACGGCGGATACGAGCGCACAGATCAGCATCACCGGCAGCGTGAGGATCGCGAGCGCAAGACCGACCACGAGGTCGGCAGGGCGCTTCAACACGTAGCCGTGTGGAATCTTGCCGGCCACGGCCAGAGCGTTGCGAGTTGCTTGGGGGTCCAGGATCCGCACGGTCAGCATGGTACCCATGTAGCGGAGGTGAAAGGGGAATGGCCAGCGTTTCGGTGTCCTTTGGGCCATGCGAACCATCCGCTTGCCCGTTGAGCCGCACACCCACTTGGTAGGGTTCACCCACCCACGGCGACCGCTCGCCCGCATCTCGGAGCCCCGCTTGCAGATCAACTCCCGCACCACCGCTGCGCTCGGCAGCCAAGAGATGACGCTGCGCGACTACTGGCAGGTGGTGCTGCGCCGCAAGTGGCTGGTGCTGCTGGGCGTGGTGGCCACGGTGGGTGGGGCAATGGCGATGGTGGCCCAGCAGACGCCCGTGTACGAGGCCGAGGCGCAGATGCTGGTGCGTTCGTTGCCGGGCGACAGCGTGTTCCAGACGCAGAGCGTCAGTGCGGCGAACGCCGCCCGACTCATCGAGACCGAGATCCAGGTGCTGGAAGGCGCCCCGGTGGAAGACAGGGTCCGCGAGAACCTGGGCATCACCGACGACATTCCGAACGCCAGCGGCAGCCCGGTGGGCCTGACCGACGTGGTCAGCATCCGAGTGCGCAGTGGCAACCCCAGCACGGCAGCCGAACTGGCCAACGCCTACATGAAGGCGTACATCGACGTGAAGCGCGAGCAGAACGTGAACAGCCTGCTCGATGCCAGCGCCGAGGTGCAGAAGAAGGTCACCGAACTGCAGGGGCAGATCGACGAGATCGACGACAAGGTGGCCAGCGCCCCGGCCGATCAACAGGCCGACGTCGAGAAGTCGCTGGCATCGCAACGGCAGCGCTTGGTCGATCAGCAATCGGTGTTCAAGCAGCGGCTCGACCAGTTGCAGGTGGATGCCTCGCTGCAGACGGGCAGCGCCCAACCGGTGCGACCCGCCAAGGTGCCCGAGGTTCCCGTCGAGCCCACCCCGCTGCGCACCGGGGCACTTGCCCTGGTGGTGGGTCTGCTGTTGGGCCTGGGGGCGGCGTTCCTCGTCGACCACCTCGACGATTCGGTGAACACCCCCGACGATCTCGAGCGCACCGCCGGCGGCCTGCCGGTGCTCAGCGTGGTGCCGGCCGACAACCCGCCCGACAACCGGCCGTTGGCGCTCAGCGAACCCGACGACCCAGCAGTCGAGACCTACCGCCACCTGCGCACCGGCCTGCAGTTCATCGCCATGGAACGCCCGGTGAAGACCATCCAGCTCACCAGCGCGTTGCCGGGCGAGGGCAAGACCACCACGGCCTCGAACCTGGCCATCATGTTCGCCCAGACGGGCAAGCGGGTCATCCTGGTCGACGCCGACCTTCGCCGGCCCCGCATCCACCAGGTGTTCGCCGTCGACGGCACCCGCGGCCTCACCAACGGCATCCTCGGCGAGGCCCTGCCCGACTTGGTGTATCCCTTCGCCATCGGCGGCGGCGTGCTGAACGTGCTGGCCAGCGGCAGCATTCCCGGCAACCCCAGCGAGATGTTGGGCGGCAGCCGCATGAGGGCGATGATCGAGGAACTGAAGCTGAACGCCGATGTCGTCATCATCGACAGCGCACCGCTGCTGCCCGTCACCGACAGCGTGGTGCTGGCAGGTCTGGTGGATGCCGTGGTGCTGGTGGCGAAGGCCCACCAGACGTCGCGTCGCCAGGTGGCCGAGGCCACGGAGACGCTGCATCGCGTGGGCGCACCGCTCGTGGGCCTGGTGCTGAACCGGGTGGAGGCCAAGCGCGGCCGCTACGGCGGCTACGGCTACGGCTATGGCTACGGCGGCACGTCGAACTACAGCGCCTCGCCGGATGCCCCCCGCGACGACAGCAGCCCGGTGGCACGGTCCGAGAAGCGGCGCCGCTTCGGCCGCTGAACCATTCGCCGCTGAACCGCCGGCCGTTGCACCACCGTTCGGTGCTCAGACGCCGCGGACGGTGACCGGCATGGTGACCACCAACGGCTGACGCACCACCCGCAACGGCACGGCGGTGTCGACCGTGCCACGCACC
>JBJTXX010000104.1:0-3929 GCA_046082485.1 Actinomycetota bacterium | reverse complement strand
CAGCGCCGTAAGGCATCCAGCGGTTTGCGTTCTCGACGCCTGCGAGGCCCAGCACCGAGCCGATGATGCTCTCCGCCAGCAGCGGCCACAGCACGATCACCGCGACCGACCCCGGTGTGGAGCGCAGCATCATCCCCACCGCAAGCCCGAGCAGGGCGACGATGGTAGTGAACAGCACGAAGCCGACCGCGGCGATGCCGAGGTTCGGCACGTCGCCGATCGATCCGGACCCGCCCCTGCCGGAGACGATGGCCCCGCCACCGAGCAGGCCCACCGCGATCACGACGGTCGACAGCACGAAGCCGACCGCAGCGGTGACGGCGGCCTTCGCCAGCACCACCGTGGTGCGTCGGGGTGTGGCGGCGAAGGTGGGACGGATGGTGTTGAACCCGAACTCGCCCGTGATGCCCGAGGCGCCCAGCACCCCGACCAGCATCACCATGACGATGCACGAGATCGAGAGGAACCGGAACACACCCTCGATGTCGATTGCGTCCTCGCCGTCCGTGGCGAGCGCCGCGAACAGCAGCGTGGTGACCAAGGGGAACAGCACGGCGACCGAGCTGAGTACCCAGCTCATCCGGACGGTTCGGAACTTGATGAGTTCGCTTCGGATCGCGGAGTTCACTTGCCACCTGCCGTGTAGTCCTGCACCGATGCGGTCGCCTCGATGAATGCGTCTTCCAGTGAGCCGACGTGGTCGGCGAGTTGGTGCAGCACCACACCGTGGGCAGCGGCGAGTTCGCCCACCTGTGCGGCAGGTGCACCCGACACCTCGATCTCGTTCGGGCCGAGGTGGGTGAACGCGATGCCGTGCTGGGCGAGCAACTCGCAGAGCCGGGCGGCGTGCGGGCTCTGCACCCTCACCGCTCGCTCGGCGTACTTGTCGACGAAGGACTGCACGGTGCTCTGCTCGACCAGCCGACCCTGACCGATGACCACGAGTGCCGTTGCCATGAGCGCCATCTCGGACAACAGGTGGCTGCTGACCAGCACCGTCTTGCCGAGGTTGGCCTGGTACACCAGCATGTCGCGGATCCAGCGGATGCCCTCGGGGTCGAGGCCGTTGGCGGGCTCGTCGAGGATGATCGTGTGCGGGTCGCCCAGCAGCACGCCGGCCAGGCCGAGTCGCTGCTTCATGCCCAGCGAATACGTCTTCACGGCCTTGCGGCCCACCGCGGCGAGGCCCACCATCTCGAGCATCTCGTCGACCCGCCGTGCCGGGATGCCGTTCGAGGCAGCGAGCCAACGCAGGTGGTTGCGTCCGCTGCGACCGGGGTGCACGTAGCCCGCATCGAGCAGGGCACCGACTTCGTGGAGGGGCCTGGCCAACCCGTGGTAGGGCTGGCCGTTGAAGGTGGCGTGTCCGCCGTTGGGCCGATCCAGTCCCAGCATGCAGCGCATCGTGGTGGACTTGCCCGACCCGTTGGGGCCGAGGAAGCCGGTGACCACACCGGGCTGCACGCTGAAGCTGAGATCGCTGACCGCCACCTTCGGACCGAAGGATTTCGTGAGATGTTCGACCACGATGCTCATGTCGGCCGACCATATCCGAGTTCGGCAAGGTCGCAACCCGAACCTCATCGGGCGCGCGGGTGCGCAGGACGCTGGAGCGCGGGCGTGCCGGTCAGGCGGGCCCGTCACACTCGACGACTTCCGTCGGGTTGCCTCGTTGGCTGCCGATCTCGGTGACCCCGAAGTGATGTCGAACGCCTGGTCGTGACCACCTGGCTCATCGACAAGGATTTCGAGCTCGTCGCCGCCCTGACGGGACAACCGACCGAACACCTCGCCCTTCGGTGACGGCCGCTGCAACGACCGCCAGCGCAATCGCGCGGGTCAGGGCTTGGGGTGCGCGAGCAGGAAGTCGACGATCGCCTCGGTCATCGGGTACGGGGTCGACGGGGTGTTGATCGGCGGGATGTGCGCGCCGCCCTCGATGGTCCACACCCCGACGGCGACGCCGCTCGGGCATCCGGTGTGGCTCTGCTCGGTGGTCTCCGCGCCCGGCACGGACTGGTCGAAGTCGAGCGTGGTCGCGGCGGCCGGCCCGAGGTCACCGGTGCAACCGTTGTAGGCGGCCCACTTCGCTGCGGTCTCGACGGCGCCGGGGTAGGTGTTGCCGATGATCTGGCCACCCGCGTAGGCGATGGTGCCGTCGGCGGTGCCGTGCACCTGCACCACACTCACCGGCTGCGACGGCGAGCAGTCCGCGTCGTCGGCGAACGTGGCGCCGGCCAGGCTGGCCACCGCGGCGATCACGTCGGCGTGGTCGCACGCCATGCGGTACGACATGAACCCGCCGTTGCTGTGCCCCATCACGTAGATGCGCTTCGGGTCGACGCTGTAGGCGTTGCTCACGTCGGTGATGATGTCGAGCAGGTACTGGCTGTCGTCGACCGACGTACCGAAACCGCAGCAGGCAGGTGTCGCGTTCCAGAACTGCTGGCCGATCCGGTTCACGGTGCCGTCGGGGTGCACGTACAGGAAGCCCCGGGCCTCGGCGAGTGCCTGCATCTGGAAGTAGGCCTCCTGGATGTCGCCGCTCGCGCTGTAGCCGTGCAACAGCAACAGCAACGGCATCGGGGTGCCCGCTGCGTAGGTGGAGGGCACGAACACGTCGTAGGGCCGCGTCGGATCGGCCTGAGGTGCCGGAGGCTGGGTCGTTGTCGGGGCCGCGGTGGTTGGTGCGACGGTGGTCGGCGCTGCCGTGGTCGGCGTGTCGGTGGTGGGGCTCAGGTCGACCAAGGCCTTCGTGTCCGAGGAACCGTCGCTGCACGCGGCCAGCAGGGCGAGGGCGGCGAGGAGGGGGGCGAGGGTGCGGCGCATCCGGGTGAGGGTAGGCGAGCGGTCGGCCCGGTGCCCCAGCAGCGGAGGTGTTGCGCTCGTCACTCGCCTCGCACGAACGGGGCGATGTCCTCGGCCGACTGTCGCACCTGCCAGTCACGGTCCTGCAGCGCGGCGTCGAGCGCGGCCTGCACATCCGGGCCGTCGAAGGGCGCGAGGGCCAGCACGGCGCGTCGACGGACGGCAGGCTTGTCGGTGCATCCGGCGAGGATCGCCGGCAGTCCGCGTTCGTCGCCGGTAGCCCCGAGTGCCGCCACGGCCGCCTCGCGCACCAGCGCATCATCGGCCTCGGTGGCGAGGTGCACGAGACGGGCGATCACGTCGTCGTCGCTGCACTCCCGTTCGCCGGCAGCCCACGCCGCCACTTCCACCACGGTCGGGTCGGCGTCGTGCAACAGGCCGAGCAGTGGAGCGTGCGGCCTCTCGGCCGTGATCGTGGCGGCCCGCCGCCGCACTGCGGGGTGCGCGTCGTTCGCCGCAGCCGCGAGGTCTGCGTCGGTGAGCGCCTGCATGCGGTGCAGTGCGCCCACGGCCAGTTCGCGCCTTGCCGCATCGGTGCTGCCGAGCGCCATGCGGGCCGTCGGCTCGTCACCGGCGTGGCCGGCGGCAGCGAGTTCGCGCCACGAGGGCTCGTTGGTGCTCATCGCTTCAGCATGCCGGTGAGGGTGATCACCAACCAGGCCACGCCGAACCCGAGCACGGTGGCCGTGATCGCACCCACCCACACGGCCAGCCCGGTGCCGGCTGCTGCGGCCCACACCTTGCGCCACACCGGCACCCGCTGGTCGAACGGCGCCTGCTGTTCGATGACATCCACGCCCACGTGGGCGCGCATCGGCCGCCTCGCGCGTGCAGGAACCGCCGTGGCTCTGGCAGTCTTGCGCCACCCCGTGGCGATCAGGGCCACGATGGCGAGGCCGGCGATCCAGCCGGCGGCGGTGGTGACCTCGGAGATGCTCACGCAATCGGACATGGTAACGGGGGGTGCCGCGGGTGGCCGCGCGCCCAGCCGTCGGCACCGCTGGTGGGCCGTGCCGTTGGCGTTGGCGGGTGGGTTGTGCATCGTCGTGCCGGTGGTTGCC
>JBJTXX010000103.1:0-1909 GCA_046082485.1 Actinomycetota bacterium | reverse complement strand
GAGTCGAGCTGCACTATCTCATTCCGCTCGCCGAGGTGGTCGTCGACTTCTTCGACCAGATGAAGAGCCGCACGCAGGGCTACGCCAGCCTCGACTACGAGCTGAGCGGGTACCAGCGCAGCAACCTCGTACGCGTCGACCTGCTGCTGAACGGAATCCCGGCCGATGCATTCAGCACGATCGTGCACCGCGACAAGGCGTTCTCGTACGGCAACCGGATGTGCGAGAAGCTGAAGGAACTCATCCCGCGGCAGATGTTCGACGTCCCGATCCAGGCGGCCATCGGCGGCAAGGTCATCGCCCGCGAGACCGTAAAGGCCAAGCGCAAGGACGTGCTCGCCAAGTGCTACGGCGGCGACATCACGCGAAAGCGCAAGCTGCTCGAGAAGCAGAAGGAGGGCAAGAAGAAGATGAAGGCCATCGGCCGCGTCGAGGTGCCCGGCGACGTGTTCATCAACGCCCTGAAGCTCGACGACTGACCGATGTTCGCCTCGCTGCGCCACCGCAACGCGCGGCTGTTCTTCCTCGGCCTGTTGGTCAGCAACGTCGGCACGTGGATGCAGATGACCGCAGTGTCGCTGGTGGTCTACGAGCTCACCGGCAATGCCACCGACACCGGCATCAACCTGTTCTGCCAGTTCCTGCCGATGCTGCTGCTGGGCACATGGGCCGGGGCGGTTGCCGACCGTCGCAACAAGCGCCGCATGGCACTGCTCACCCAGTCGCTGCTGACGGCGCAGGCGCTGCTGACGGCGGTGCTCACCCTGACGGGCAACGTGAACATCCCGGTGCTGTACACGCTGTCGTTGGCGTTGGGCGTGATCGGGGCCTTCGACAACCCGGCACGACGTGGTTTCGTGATCGAACTGGTCGAGCCGCACGAGATCACCAACGCCGTGTCGCTGAACACCGCCGTGATGACCGGCTCGCGCATCATCGGTCCGGCGCTAGCGGCCTTCCTGAAGGGCCCCCTCGGCGGCGGTCTGCGTGGCGCAGGGTGGCTGTTCCTCATCAACGGGCTGTCGTTCGTGGCCATCCTGCTGGCGCTGCTCGCCATCGACCGCAGCGAGTTGCGCCCGGCGGTGCCCGCCAAGCGGGGCGGCACCCCGGTGCGCGACGCCCTGCGCTTCATCGGTGACGATGCGCGCCTGCGGACAGTGTTCATCGTGTTCGCGGTCGTGGGAACCTTCGCCTTCAACTACAGCGTGTCGCTGCTGAAGATCAGCGACGTGCGCTTCGGCGACCAACGACTGTTCGGCGTGCTGCTGGCCAGCACGGGCCTCGGCAGCATGATCGGTTCGCTGCTCACGGCGGCGCGACCACGCATCACCACGTGGTGGTTCTTCGGCAACGGCGTGCTGCTGGGTGTGAGCGGTCTGGCGATGGCGTGGGCGCCCTCGGCCTGGGCCGCTGTGGTGCTCGGCATCCCGGTGGGCATGGGCGGCGCCGCGTTCATCGCCGGACAGAACGCGATCGTGCAGCAGGAGAGCCCTCCCGACATGCGTGGCCGACTGCTGGCGCTCGGCGCGGTCGCGTTCCTGGGCAGTACCCCGATCGGCTCGCCGATCACCGGCTGGGTGGCCGACAACATCGGCGCCGAGTGGAGCCTGGCCTACGGCAGCGTGATCGCGCTGATCGCGGTGTCGGTGGGCTTCGTCCTCCGCCGTCGGGCCCAGCCGCCCTCCGAGCGTCCGTTGCGCATTCGCGGCGGCAGGATTCGGCACGAACCCACCGGGTAGGCGACACTCACGGCGCATGGGCCGTACCGTCATCATGTGGTTCCGGCGTGACCTGCGCCTCTCCGATCTGCCGGCCCTGAACGCTGCGGCCGAGGGCGGCTCGTCGGTGGTGC
Source organism: Actinomycetota bacterium (assembly GCA_046082485.1). GTDB lineage: Bacteria > Actinomycetota > Acidimicrobiia > Acidimicrobiales > Ilumatobacteraceae > UBA668. Next base: position 57 of record JBJTXX010000103.1, on the reverse strand, counting down.
CCCTGTTCGTGGTCGACCCCGCGTTCGCGTCGGCCGGCGAGGCGCGGTTGTCCTTCA
>JBJTXX010000102.1:0-6432 GCA_046082485.1 Actinomycetota bacterium | reverse complement strand
TGGGCCACCGCGCACCCGTCGACAGCCACCACCCGATGTGACCCGGCCGCACGGAACCCCACACGGCCGTCCTCGCGCACGGCGAGCCGCAGCGTCGTGCGGTACCGCTCGGCTGGAACCGACCCACCGACGCGCACGCTGGCGTCGGGCATGCGGGCCGTGCGACGCAGGGCATCGCGCACGATGTCGGCCTTCATCTCCACCTGCGCCACCGGCTGCACGTGCTGCCAGCTGCAACCTCCGCACCCGCGTGCCAGTTCGGGGCAGGCCGGCTGCACCCGGTGCGGCGACGGGTCGAGCACATGGTCCACCGTGCCCTTCGCATAATCCTTCTTCGACTGCTGCACGCGCACCGTCACGGACTCCCCCGGCAGCGCGCCGGCGACGAACAGCACGCGCCCGTCCGGCATCCGGCCGAGGGCGTCGCCGCCGGCGGCCATCCGCTCGGTCACCACGTCGACGGTCTCGGCCATGGCGCCGAGCCTAGGGACGCGTTCGTGCACCACCGCGAACTACCCTCGCGCCGTGCCCAGGATCGAGATCGCCCCCAGCGTGCTGCCCGCCGACTTCGCCCGCCTCGGGGAGGAGGTCGCAGCGCTCGAGGCAGCGGGCGTCGACCGCATCCAGTGGGATGTCATGGACGGCCAGTTCGTGCCGAACCTCACCTTCGGCCCCGACGTCATCGCCGCCGCACGGCGTCACACGTCGCTGCCGTTCGAGGCCCACCTGATGGTGTACACGCCCGACGTGATGGCAGCGGAGTACGTGAAGGCGGGCTGCTCGCGGCTGATCGTGCATGCCGAGGCATGCACGCACCTCCATCGCACGTTGGCGAACATCGCCTCGCTCGGCGCCACTGCGTCGGTGGCACTGAACCCCGCCACCCCGGCGAGCGCGATCGCCCATGTGCTGGACCTCGTCGACATGGTGCTGGTGATGACCGTGAACCCGGGCTTCGGCGGCCAGAAGTACATCGCCACCATGGAGCTCAAGATCCGCGAGGTGCGCAGCATGATCCGCGCCGCGGGCCTCGAGGACCGGGTCGACATCGAGGTCGACGGCGGCATCGGGCCCGACACCATCGGGCCGGCCGCCGCCGCAGGGGCCAACATCCTCGTCGCCGGCAGCGCCCTCTACCGCGACCCGCAGGGACTGCAGCACGCGGTCACCGACCTGCGTGCACGCGCCGAGTCGGCCTTCGCCGCCTGAGGAATCAGCGTTCGACGAGGCTGCGCACGCCGCGGCAGGCCGCGAACAGCAGGTGCTTCAGCAACACCCGGACGACGAGCGCAGCACCGGCCCACATCAGTGGGCGCAGCAGTGCCAGCGCCAGGCTGCGGCCGCTGCCGTTCAGCGGTGCTGTCAGGCCGGTGTCGAGCGCCGTGCCGTCGGCCAGCAGTGTGCGCACCGGTTCGTCGAGCACCGGGCAATCGACATCAGAGTCCGCCGCACCGATCACTGCATCGCCACCGAACAGCGGCGTCGGTTCGCGCACCGTGCTGCCGAGCACGCCGCCCTCACCGGAACCCACGCCGACGATGTACCGATCTCCCTCCACGAGAAACCTGGTCTCGCTGCCGTAGCGGATGTCGACGCCCTGCGCGGAGAGATACCCCTTCAGGCTTCCGGCCAGCAGTCGTTCGACGCGGAACCTCGCCGTGTCACCCACGGCAGCCACCAGCGTGCCCTCGAACACGGCCACCGGCGATGCCGGCCCCACGCACCCGGCAGGCACCGGCACCAACGGCCCCACTGCTGCCGGCAGACCCGTGGCGGGATCGATCACGACGGTGTCGGAGGGGACGGTGTCGTCGGGCAGCGTCTCTGCCGGAGCGTCGACCACTGTGTCGACCACTGTGTCGACCGGCGCGTCGGGCTCAGTGTCGTCGGGACTGGCCGCGTACGCCCCGCCGGCCCACAGCAACGCAACCCCTGCTGCCACCGCGATCCGTCGCCACACCATCGGAGCCACGCTAGTGATGCGGGCCGCCCGGTTGGCGGCAGGGGCGAAGGTGTTCAGGCGCCGCGGAAATCGGGCTGGCGCTTCTCGATGAAGGCCATCATCGCCTCTGCGGTGTCCTTCGTGCCGAAGTTCACGGTCTGTGAGAGGCCCTCGTCGTCGAGCGCTTCCTCCATCGTCACGTTCAGACTGTTGTTCAGCAGTCGCTTCGACATGGCGAGCGCGATCGGTGGCCCGGCGGCGAGCCGCTGAGCCCAGTCGTCGACGAACGCATCGAGATCCGCATCGGGCAGCACCCGGTTCACCAGGCCGATCCGCTCGGCCTCCGTCGCACCGATGATGTCGGCGAAGAACGCGAGTTCCTTCGCCCGTTGCATCCCCACCAGCCGGGGCAGCAGCCACGACCCGCCGAAGTCGAGGCTCAGGCCGCGCCGGGCGAAGATCTGCGAGAACCGTGCGGTCTCGCCGGCCACCACGAGGTCGCAACCCAGGGCCATGTTGCAGCCGGCACCCACCGCCACGCCGCGCACCTTCGCGATGGTCGGCTGGGGCAACTTGTGCAACGCGAGCGCGACGTCGCCGACGTGCTTCATCGCGTGATACTGGTGCCGTGCAGGGCCGCCACCTGCGGAGAGGTCGGCCCCGGAGCAGAACTCCCCGTTCGCCCCTGTCAGCACCACCACGCGGTCGGTGGTCGGCGCCAACGAGATCTCGCGCAACGTTGCCAGCAGTTCGTCCCACATCACGGCGTTGATCGCGTTCTTCTTCGCCGGCCGGTCGAGGGTGATGGTGACCACGCCGTCACGGCGGGCCACTTGCAGGGTCTCCATGCGCGCCGACGATACTGAGCGCATGGGCTTCAACCCTCACCGCAAGCGCATCGCCCGACGCAGCGACATCGTGTTCGTCGCCGCCGCCGTGGCGCTCTCGCTCGCCCTCGTGCTCTGGACCCTTCTGGGCTGATGCCTCAGCGCCCGGCGCCGAACTTCACCCCGGCGAGGATCCACTCGGCGATGCGGCGCGGGCTCTCGCCCAACCAGTAGGTGGCCAGCAGGCGCCGCGGCACCCGCACGTGGCGACGGCCGGCCTTCACCGCAGCAACGGTGCGGCGCGCCAGCAACTCCGGCGACTTCTTCGGGATGAGGTGCAGGGTGTTCATCCGCCGCAGGATCGGATCGAACTCCGACTTCTCCTCGAGTCGGTCCCACATCCCGGTGTCGACCGGGCCGGCGGCGACGAGCGTGACCTCCAACGGAGTGTCGCGCAACTCCACCCGCACCGATGCGGCGAAGTTGGTGACACCCCCCTTCGTGCCGGCGTAGACCGTCATGCCCGGGAAGCCAGCCGTGCCGGCCAGTGACGAGACGTACACCAGCGAGCCGCGGCCGCGCTGCAGCATGCCCGGCAGCACGGCGCTCGAGAGCACCACCGGTGCCTCCATGTTCAGCCGCACCACGTCTCGGATGCCCTGGGGTGTCTCCTTCGCCAACCACTGCGAACTCTCGAGGCCCGCATTGTTCACCAGCACGTCGATGGGGCCGGCCTCGGCCTCCACCCTGCGCACCAGGTCGTCGACGGCATCGGCGTCGAGGAGGTCCGCGGTGAATGCCGTGCCGCCGGTTGCAGCGGCGACCGCCGACAGTGCGTCCGCCGAGCGGGCCACCAGGCTCACCCGACTACCGGCCTTGGCGAACTCCGCCGCCATCGCGGCACCGATGCCACGCGAGGCACCGGTGATGAGCACGTGTGCACCCTTCAGTTCCATCGGCGCATGGTAGGCCCGAACGCCGCGGAGGCTCACACCGCAGCGGCACTCCTCGGCCGACCCGAGCACAGCGCCGAGAGCACCGCCCGGTGCGCCGGTTTGGGGGCCAGGGATTCGTCGAACAACAGCGGCCTCGTGGGCGTGCGGAAGAGGCCGAGGCTGTCGAGCCACGTGTCCGCATCGGTGAGCCCCCAGGTCGTCACCTCCACGCACCCGGCAACCGCGAGGCATGCCTCGACGATGCGCCGGTAGGCCGCCGCCTGGGCCGTGCCGGCGCCCGCATCGAGCGGATCGGTGGGCACGTCGAGTTCGGTGATCGCCACCTTCAGACCCAACGCCGCGAAGTCCTGGAGTTGACGGCGGAACGTCGCCGCATCGGGACCCGCCGTCGAGGTGCGATGGGTCTGGATGCCCACACCGTGCACCGGCACTCCGGCGGCAACGAGGCCTGCGACGAGGGCCAGCAGTGCCGCGTGTTTCCCGGGCACCCAGTCGGTGCCGTACTCGTTGATCCACAGCTCGGCCGCCGGGTCCGCGGCGTGGGCGGCGCGGAATGCATCGGCGACCCAGCCGGCACCCAGCAGGTCGTCCCACACGCTGCCCGAGCGGGTGGTGCCATAGGTGGCGAGTGGTTCGTTGACGACGTCCCAGCGCGGGATACGCCCGGCATAGCGGCCGACGACGGTGGCGATGTACTCGTTGGTCACCGCTCGCAGCTCTGCCGGGTCGGTGATGCCGGCAACCCAAGACGGGGTGTACTGGTCCTGTCCCCACACCAGGGTGTGGCCCCGCACGGCGATGCCGTTCGCCGTGGCGAAGTCCATCACCGCATCGGCCCCGGCGAAGGTCCAGACCCCTCGCTGGTTCTGGATGCTGTACATCTTCAGCGCGTTCTCCGGCGTGAGTGCATCGAACTCTCGTCGCAGCACACCGGTGTAACCGGCGTCGGTGATCTGCGCCGGCTCGAGCGTCGTGCCGATCCGCACGCCGGTGGGCCCGGCTGCCTCGCGCAACGTGCAGGTGATGGCGAACCGACGGTCGCAGCCCACCCAGCCGACGGCGAACTGGCCCAGCGTCGTGAGGTCGGCCGATGCGGTTCGGGCACCGGTGTCGACCAGTGAGCCCGGCACCGGCACCCAGCCCGATGTCTCGCGCCGCACCAACGCCAGTGAGGACGCTGCCACCCCGGCCGGCACATCCGCCGTTGCGTAGGCGAGCGTGACGCGCACGGGCACCGACCAACCCTGCGCAGGTGTGACCGAGAAGGCCGTGTTCGGCACGGTGTTGGCACCTGCGGGCTCGGGAAGGGCCACGGCGGTCATCACCACCTCGGCGTCCACGGCTCCGGCGGGCACCTCCACCACGAGGTCGTCCGCCGCGAACGAGAAGCGCACGCCGGCGGGCGTGACCTGCACCCGACACGCTGCAACCACCGGCGCCAGTGCAGCCAGCAGCACCAGCCCCGATATGCACGTCGCAGCGGGTCGGCGTCGGCTCCGCACGGCGCGGACGCTACCAAAGCGCCGCAGTCAGAATGCCGCCTGCAGCACCTCGATGCGCGCGCCCACCAGGGCCGCCACGTCGAATCGCAACTGGACGGCGCCAGGCCGGTTCGCCGCCAGCCACGACGCCGCGACACGACGGATTCGGCGCTGCTTCGCGGCATCCACCGCTGCGGCGGGGCCACCGAAGCCGTCACGGGCGCGGGCCTTCACCTCGCAGAACACCACCACTCCGGGAGCACCCAGCACGAGGTCGATCTCGCCGAGGGGGCAACGCCAGTTGCGCGCCAGCACCTCGTAGCCGTGCCGCACGTACCAGCGTGCTGCCTCCGTCTCACCGAACCGGCCCCGCGCCTGCGAGGCGTTCAGATCTCGGCCGGGGGCAGTTCCTCGACGTTGACGTCCTTGAAGGTCAGCACCCTCACCTTCGGGATGAACCGGGTCTTCCGGTACATGTCCCACACCCATGCGTCGCTCAACTCCACCTCGATGACGGGGCGCACAGGGTCTCCGGTGACCTTCACCGACACCTCGTTGGCGAGGTAGAAGCGGCGTTCGGTCTCGACGGCGAAGCGGAACATGCCCGCGACGTCCTGGTATTCCTGCGCGAGTTGGAGCTCTCGCTCGGCCTCGAAGTTCTCGAGATCGTCAGAACTCAACGTGGGTGCTCTTCACACCGATGCGCGAGCGTCAGCTCTCGCGCTTTTCCTTGATCTTCGCGGCCTTGCCGACACGATCACGGACGTAGTAGAGCTTGGCGCGGCGCACATCGCCCCGCTTCAGCACCTCGAGCTTGGCGACCGTGGGGGCATGCACCGGGAAGGTGCGCTCGACGCCCACGCCGTAGCTGATCTTGCGGACCGTGTAGGTCTCCTGCACGCCGCTGCCCTGACGGGCGATGACGTTGCCCTGGAACACCTGCACGCGCTCCTTGTTGCCCTCGACCACCTTCACGTGCACCTTCAGGGTGTCGCCGGGGGCGAAGTCCGGCACGTCGTCGCGGAGGCTGGACTGGTCGATCAGATCGGTCGGCTTCATCGGGAACTCCTCGGAGGGCGCCGGCAGGGGCCCGGTCGGGCTCGGCGCACAGCGGAACGATGGTAGTGGACGCGTGCCGGGGCCGGAAACCCGCGGCGACCGGGGACCGCTGCCCGCTCGTCAGTCCCCGGGCGGCGGCTCCAGGAGGCCGAATTCCTCCAACAGGG
>JBJTXX010000101.1:0-15683 GCA_046082485.1 Actinomycetota bacterium | reverse complement strand
GCACAACCCGTGGCAGCACGGCCGCACCCCCGGTGGCAGTTCGGGCGGCACCGCCGCTGCCGTGGCCGGCGGGCTGGTGACCCTTGCCACCGGAGGTGACGGCGGCGGCAGCATCCGCATACCTGCGGGCTTCACCGGCCTGGTCGGGCTGAAGGCCACGATCGGCCGCATCCCCCGGGGCCCGCGAGCCCAGTACGGCAACCTCACGGTCACCATCGGGTGCCTCTCGCGGTCGGTACGCGACACCGCTCGCTGGTTCGACCTGTGCAACGGCTTCGACGCACGCGACCCTCTGAGCATGCCGCGCGAGCAGGGTTGGGAAGCAGGTCTCGGCACGCACCTCGAGTCGTTGCGGGGTGCTCGTGTGGCGTTCTCGGCCACGTGGGGCAACTCCGTGGTCTCGCCCGTCATGTGGGAACTGCTCGAGGCGGCGGGAGTCGAGTTGGTCGACCACCTCGGCATGCGCCGAGTCGACGGTGTCGACGTCGCCCTGCCACGGATGGGCGCGGCCTGGTCGTTGAGCGGCAACCTCGGCATCGAGGCGCAACTGAAGGATCACTGGCCGCAGTGCGCCGACGATCTCACCCCGGAGATCCGCTTCGGCATGGAGTTGGCCGTCGGCAAGTACGACGCTGCCGCCCGCGCCAAGATCGAGCAACGCCGGATGGAGGTGAACGAGGCCATGGCCCGCATCTTCGATCCGGTCGACGGCGTCGACTTCGTGATCACCGCCAGCAACCCCGACGTGGCGTTCGCCGCCGAGGGCCCGCTTCCCGGCGTGTTCGGCGGCATCGACGCCGGCCCGGGGAACAACGGCAGGCTCACGTTCCCGGCGAACCTGCACGGCAACCCGGCCATCTCCATCCCTGCCGGCACCCTCGATGGCCTGCCGATCGGGTTGCAGGTGGTGGGTCGCCACTTCACCGAGGTGCAACTGCTCGACATGGCCCTCACCGTCGAGCGCACGACGCCGTGGCCACTGGTGGCGCCCGGCAGCCCCGCCTGACCGCGGACCGACATGACCGCGACGACCCGGACGCCGTTGACGGCGGCCCAGCGACTGCTGGCCACCGGACTGGTGCTGGGCGTCACCCTGGTGGCCTTCGAGTTGACGGCGATCGTCACCGCCATGCCGACGATCACCGACGAACTCGGTGGCACGTCGCTGTACGGCCTTGCCGTGGCGGTGTACACGCTGGCCAACATGGTCGCCCTCGTCGCAGCAGGTGAGCTGGCCGACCGGCGCGGGCCGGTGCTGCCCTACGTGGCCTCGATCAGCACGTTCGTGGTGGGCCTGCTGGTGGCGGCGTGGGCACCGTCGATGGTGTGGGTGGTCGTCGGCCGCACGCTGCAGGGGGCCGGCACCGGTGGCCTGCAGCCGATCGCCTACACGCTCGTGCAACGGGCCTTCCCCGAGGACCGACGCCCCACGATGTACGCGATCCTCTCGGCTGGTTGGGTGTTGCCCAGCCTGTTCGCGCCCGGACTGTCGGGGTGGGTGGTCGACTCGTTCGGCTGGCGCTGGGTGTTCCTCGGCATCATTCCCTTCGCGGTCGCCGTCGTGGTGATGGTGGTGCAACCGATGCGCCGATACGGCCCCACCGACCCCGCGGCCACCGACACCCGAATGCCGCATGCAGTAGCCGCTGCGATCGGCGTCGGCGCCTTCTGCACGGGCGTGCAGGTGGCGAACCCGTTGCTGGCCGTTGCTGTCGCGCTCGCCGGCGTGGCCCTGGCCGTGCCCGCCCTGAGGGTGCTGTTGCCGGCCGGCGTGGGAAGGGCGCTGCCGGGTCTGCCCGCCATCGCCATGTGCCGCATCCTCGCCACCGCGGCGTTCCTCGGGGCCGACAGCTTCATCCCGCTGGCCGCCGACCGCATCCACGGCGCCCGTCCCCTGGTGCAGGGCTTCGTCATCATCGGCGCCGCGGTGTCGTGGACGATCGGTCAGTGGGTGCGCACCCGTCGACCGGGGCGCTCGCCCGCCGCTGCGGTCCGCACCGGATTCCTGGTGCTGACGCTCGGGCTCGTGCTGTGCTTCCCCGTGCTGTGGGACGGTTGGCCACTGTGGGCCACGTTCCTCGGATGGTCGGTCGGCGGTCTGGGCATGGGCCTGCTGTACAACCCGTCGACGGTGGCCACGATGTCGTACGCCTCCCCCGGCAACGAGGGCCGCACCAGCAGTGTGATCAGCCTGTCGGATGCGCTGGGCTTCTCGGTGATGGGTGGCATCGGCGGCGCCACGGTCGCCGTCGCCGACCGCCACGGCTCCGGCATCCCGCTGGCCATCGGGGTGAACATCGGCATCGCGGTCACGTTGACCATCGTGGGCGCGGTCGTCAGTCGCCGCATCCGCAGCGCTGCGGTGTGACGGACTCCGGTCAGCCAGCCAGCACGGCGCGGGCGACCAGATCGGTGCCGAAGGCCGTCAGGATCGCCAGGTACAACAGACCGGTCGCAGCCATCACGGCCGAGTAGTAGCGCTCCTTCAGGGCTGCCCGGGTCACCGCCACCAGCACGATCGTGGTGACGGCGCAGGCGGCCCAGAACCAGCCGAGTTGGCCACCCCAGCCGTCGTCGACCGCGCCCGAGAACACCGAGAACATGCCGGTCGGCAGCAACATCGCCAGCACCTCGACCGGCCACACCCACCCGAGGGCGCGCACGAGGTCGTTGAGGTGGCGACGTGGCAGGCCCGGCTGCACGAGGTACCAGTGGCCCAACAGCATGGCATCGGTGACCGCACCGAGGAAGGCCGCCCCGGCGAAGGTGCGCAGCAGCGACACCGCCACGCCCGCACCGCCCGAACCCGCATCCACTGCGGCGGCGATCAGACCGGGCACCGCAACCAGTGGGGCCACCAGATCGAGCACCGGCGGGAACTCGCGTCCCGAGGCACTCACCTCGGTGACTTCGCGCTCGATGCCGGTCATCGCCGCCACCCGTTCCGAGCGGCGGTCGTGTTCGGCCTGCGCCCCCGACACCCCTGCCCGGCGGCGCACGATCGAGACCCCGAGCGCTGCCCCGCTGGCAAGCACCACCGCGATCGCGCTCGCCTCGCGCGCGGGCACCACGCCGAACCGGGAGCCGCACAGAACACCGCCCGCCGCGATCAACAGGTAGGTGCCTCGCAACAGCCAGCCGTACCCGAGGCCCACCTCGCGGCCACGCGAGGTGAACCACAGGAACAGCAGTCCGCCGGCCGCCCACTGCAACAACACGGTGGCGGCATCGAGGCGAATCACGGGCCGAAGGCTAACCACTGACCGCGGATTCCCGCCCGGCTGCGCCTACGCTCGCTGCGTGACCCGCCGCCTCGCCATCGTCGCACTCGCAACTGCGACGATGTTGTCAGGGTGCTTCACCGGCGAGCGCCCGTACTTCACGGAGTCCACGGTGCCCGCGCCCGGCGGCATGACGGGTGACGCCGCCATCGATGCGGTGCTGACCCTGCTCGACTCCCCGCCGTCGGGCCCACTGACTGCGGCCTACGAGGTGCTCACCAAGTACGGCAACACCACCAACCCGGCAGGCGTGGTGCTCGAACCAGGGAAGCGGTCGGTCACCGTCGGGGTAACACGGTTCATCCAGACCGAGACGTTCGCTGCGACATGCACCGTGGACGGCTCCGTTCCCTGCGTCGACGGGTGGGACGCCCGTCGCATCAGCGACACGCTCCTGACGCTCGACTTCTACGCGGCGGATGCTGCCAAGCGACTGCGCCGAGACGCCCAGGCGAAGATCGGCCCGGCGGTGGCGCGCGCCGACGTCATGAACCTCATGAGTGTCACGTGTGTCGATGTCCCGGTCAGCGGTGGCACCGCGGTCTACTGCGTGACCGATGACGGGCTCCTGGCGCTCATCGACGACGGCGACGTGCGGGTGGAACTCACCATGTACGGAGCCACGGTCGACCCCGCTGCGTTCACCCTGCCGGGGTGACGGTGCGGGTGTCGATGCCGCTGCGCAGCACGCGACCCGGTCTGGCATCCAGCATCTGCCCGTGCTCGACGCACGGTGCGCCGTTCACGATCACGTGGTGCACACCGACCGCCTCGCCGTAGACGCGACCAGCGCCACCCGGCAGGTCGAAGCGTGTCGCGACCGGACCCGGGCCCACCTCGGTCGGGTCGAACACCTGCAGGTCGGCCCACCGGCCTTCGGCGATGCGGCCGCGGTCGTGCAGGCCGTACAGGTCGGCGGGCGCACCCGACAGCATGTGCACGGCTTCCTCCAGCGGCAGCAGGCCGCGCTCGCGCACGGCGCGGGCCAGCAGCGTCGTGCTGTAGCTGAAGCTGTCGATCATGTCGAGATGCGCGCCGGCGTCGCTGGCGCCGACGATCGCGCGGTGGTCGCGCCACACCTCCACGCGACGCGCCCACGTGGCGTCGTCCTGCCCGCGATCCTGGTTGGCGATGACCGTGCGCAATCCGTCGGCGAGCACGATGTCGACGAGCACGTCCCACGGTTCGCGCCCCAGTTCACGGGCGATGTCGCCGATGATGCGACCCTGGTACGGCTTCCACTCGTCGCTGAACGTCTCGAGCACCCAGTAACCCGCCCAGTTGGCGATGGCCCGCTGGGTGCCCTGCGTTCCCTGCGCGAGCCGGTTCCACTCGGCTCGGGTGGCCGGGTCGCGCAGTTGGCGCATCTTCTCCTCCACCGGCAACGCCATCAGCGAGTCCCATCCGTCGAGGATGTCGAGGATGAACCCGCTGGTGAAGTTGAGACGAAGGCGGAAGGTGTCGGGAAGGGTGAGTGCCAACACCTTGCCGCCCTCGGCGGCGGCGATGTCGTAGCCAGCGAGTTGGTGCTGCACGAACTCCCAGTTCTGCGCGTACACCTGCAGCAGGTTCCAGTTCAGCGGCCGGTCGGCGGCGGCGCTCATCGCTCCCATCAGCCGGAACACGTCGTCGTCGAACTGTCCGACCGCGGGGATGAACTCCAGTTGGGTGCCGGGGAACTCGCGGACCACCGAGCACAGTGCCAGCAGTTCCTCACGGCTCGCGGCACGCGATGGCACGGGTTGACCGAGGTGGTCGTTGTGGCTCGTGCTCCAGGTACTCGTGAAGCCCATTCCCCCGGCCGCCAGGCCCTGGCGCAGCAGCTGCTGCATCCGTGCGATCTCGTCGGGTGTGGCGTGGCGCTGCGTGGCATCGTCGTGCATCACGACGCGTCGCAGTGCCGAATGGCCGACCATGAAGCCGGCGTTCGGCATAAGCGTGCCGTCGAGTCGGTCGAGGTAGTCACCGGTCGTCGCCCAGTCCCACGGCACGCCCTGCTGCAGGCTCTCGAGGGGCATGCCCTCCACGCGGGCGAGCATGCGCATCAGGTACTCGGCGTCGTCGGCACGCACCGGCCCACCGTCGGCGCCCACCAATGGGGCGATCGTGAACCCGCAGTTGCCGCCCATCACGGTCGTGACCCCGTGCAGCGGCGACGGGCTGAGCGTGGTGTCCCAGAACGCCTGGGCGTCGTAGTGGGTGTGGATGTCGATGAAGCCGGGCGCGACCACGAGGTCGGTCGCGTCGATCACCCGTGCCGCTGCCTCGTCGAGGTTGCCGATGGCGACGATGCATCCGTCCTTGACGCCGACATCGGCGCGCATCCCGGGCCGACCGGTGCCGTCGACCACCGTGCCGCCGTTGATCCTCAGGTCGAACACCACGCCCTCCTCACTCGTCGGCGAACCAACTGCCGTGGAAACCCAACGGCACCCGCTGCGGCAGCGGCACCTCGGCGATCGGCGCTGCCGACATGTCGGCGGCATCGAGCACGACGAAGCGACTGGTGGCAGTGGTCTTGTCGAGCACGAAGGTGACGAGGTATCCCTCGTCCTCCCCCGCAGCCTCGCCGGCAGGCACGAACACGGGCTCGCCGCTCAGGCTGGCGGGGCCGAGGTCGTGCATCGTGCGCGACCCGGTCACGAGGTCGTACTTCACGATGCCGGTCGGCGCCTCCATGTCGTCGCCGCGGTCGCCGTCGCGCGGCGCCACCACCCATCCGTAACGGTTCTGCAGGCCGCAACGCCGGTCGTCGATGCGGGGGAACGCGTGCGACACCTCGTCGAGCGGTTCCTCCTTCACCTCACCGGTCTGCAGGTCGAACCGCCAGCGCCACATGATGCTGGGCTGGAACTGGTCGGGGCCGCCGTCCCACATGCTGGCGTGGCGCCCGGCATCCAGCCACACGTAGCGACCATCGGCGCCGTCGTCCCAGGCGTTCATCACGTGGAACACGTAGCACAGTGGCACGTCGAACCACCGCGGTTGCTCGCCGGTGCGGGCGCGGTCGCGGTGCAGCAGGCCGATGCGAGCACCGTACGACTGGCTCCACTTGAACGGCATCGTGCCCTGGATGGCCAGTTCGAGGTCGAACACCACCGGCAGGTCGAGGAAGATCGCGTAGTTGCGGCTGATCGCGAAGTCGTGCACCATCGTCGGCCCGCCCACCTCGATGGGCTGCGAATGCACGAGCGCACCCTCACGGTCGACCACGTGGTACGTGATGAACGGGGCGTGCACCAGTTCGTAGCCGAAGAAGTGCATCTCGCCGGTCTCGGGGCAGGTGTGCGGGTGCGCGGTGAAGGGGGTGCGCAGGCGCCCCTCGAAGTCGCAGGGGCCGACCGTGTCGAGTTGCGGGGTCACCTCGTTCGGGAAGCTGCCTTCCTCGAGGGCGAAGATACGACCGGCGTGCCGCACCACATGCGTGTTGGCCAGGCCGACCGTGAGGTCGAACGTGCCCGACCGCATGCGGTCCACGCCCTCGAGTGCGCGGGTGCGTACCCAACGATTGCGGTACCACTCGGCCTTGCCGTCGCGCAGCCGCACACCGTGCAGCATGCCGTCACCGGCGAACCAGTGCGCCGAGAACCCGCTCTTGGGGTTCGCGCCATTGCGCACGTAGGTGCCGTTCAGCGAGTCGGGGATGCGGCCCGTCACCGGCAGGTCGAATGCCTCGACCTCCTCGGTGACCGGCGCGTAGGCCCCGCGCAGGTGCCACGGTAGACGGGTGACGGGTTCGTCGAGAGCGGTCATCGCGAGAGTCTCGCGCGTTCGTGATCAGCCCACCGTGACGAGCGAGTGATTCGCCACATTCATGCTGAGCGGCCCATCGGCAGTCGCGACCACGATGTCCTCCAGCCTCATGCCCCACCGGCCCGACAGGTAGATGCCGGGTTCGACGCTGAACGCATGGCCGGGCGCGATCGGCAGGGTGTTGCCCTCCACCATGTACGGGTCCTCGTGGGCCTCCATACCGATGCCGTGGCCGGTGCGGTGGATGAAGTAGTCGCCCCAACCGGCCTCGACGATGACGGCACGCGAGGCACGGTCGACGTCCTGGCAGGCGGCCCCCACCACACCCGCCGCCACGCCGGCCGCCTGGGCACGGTGCAGCACCTCGTAGGCCTCGGCGATCTCCGCAGGCGGCGCACCGAGGTGCACGCAGCGGGTGATGTCGCTGCAGTAGCCGGCCATCGTGCCGCCGAAGTCGCACAGCACGATCTCGCCCTCGCGGATCACCCGTGAGCCGGGGTGGTGGTGCGGCGATGCCGCGTTCTCGCCGGCCGCGACGATCGCGAAGTTCACCACGTCGTGCCCTTCCGCCAGCAGGCGCGCTCCGATGTCGGCACTCACCTCGGCCTCGGTGCGGCCCAGCAGGGGGATGTCGCCGGCGTGCAGTTGTGCTGCCACACGGTCGGCGGCGGCGCCCGCCGCCTGCAGCGCTGCGATCTCGGCGGCGTCCTTGCGCATCCGCAGGGTGTTCATCACCTCGGTGCCGCGCACGTAACGGGTGCCGTCGGTGGGCCAGTGGCCCAGCAGTTCCACGAGGAAGCGTGCCCACATCGTGTCGCCCACGGCGGCAGTGGCAGGCCGGCCGATCAACGAGGCGACGATGGCCACCGGGTCGTCGGTCTCGTTCCACGGGCGCATGGCGAAGGCACCCGGCTGCTCGACCACCCGCGGGGCCTCCATGCGCGGGATCACCAACGTGGCGTCGCCCTCACGTGGCAGCACGAGCATCGTGAGCCGCTCGAGCGGCATCGCCTCGTAGCCGGTCAGATAGGGCAGGTCGCTGCCCACCGATGCCAGCAGCACGTCGACGCCGGCGTCGCGCATCGCGGCACGGGCCCTGTCGAGGCGGTCGATGAACACGGAGGTCGGCGTGGCGTGGGTCACCCGACCATTGTGCCCTGCGAAGGGGTGCCTATGCTCGCCGCATGCGACTGCGAGCGCTGCTGCTCTTGGTGCCCGTCATGTTCGCCGGGGCGGCGTGCACCGACCTCGGTGTGCGCGCCACCCAGCGCGACGCCGGCGCTGAGCCCCAGCAGCCGGCCACCACCGACGGTTCGGGCAGCGGTTCCGGCAATCCGGCCTCCGACCCGACCTACGAGGTCATCGATGGCATCGTCGACTTCGGCGAGGCCGGCCCGCAGCACCCCGAGTACGACGGGTTCCTCACCGCGGCGTTCCGGGACATCGAGGCGTTCTGGGCACAGGAGTTCCCCGCCACGTACGGCGGCGAGTGGAAACCCCTCGAGGGCGGGATCTACGCCGCCTACCCTGACCGGAGGTCGAAGATTCCCGGCTGCGGCACGCCCGAATCCACCTACGAGGACGTGCAGATGGGCACTGCGTTCTACTGCATCGTCGGCGACTTCATGGCCTACGACGACGCCGACGGACTTCCCGCGCTCGTCGACCTGCTCGGCAGGGAGGCCGTGGGAGTCGTGCTGGCCCACGAGTTCGGCCACGCCATCCAGGCCCGGGCCGACGAATGGGATCAACCCGGCGTGCTGAAGGAACAGCAGGCCGACTGCTTCGCCGGGGCGTGGACGGCTCATGTCGCGTCGGGCGCCAGCGACGTCATCCGCTTCGACGACGACGACATCCGCGCCGGACTGGTGGCGATGATCAACGTGCGCGACCCCGTCGACGTCGGCGGGCTCTCGGAGGACGCACACGGCACCGGCTTCGACAGGGTCGGCGCGTTCCAGGACGGTTTCGAGGGCGGCGCCGCCCGGTGCAAGACGTTCTTCACCGACGGCCGGGTCGACCAACTGGTCGACATCCCGTTCGAGTTCCGAGATCCGAACCAGGGCAACCTGCCGCTGATCGACCCGAATCCCGACCCCACCGACGGGCCGAGCGACATCATCACCCTCATCCCCGGCAGCCTGCGCTTCTTCTGGACCACGTTGGCCGAGCAGAACGACGTGCCGTTCACGGCTCCGGCGCTCGCCCCGTTCCCCACCGATGGCCCGTATCCCGGCTGTGACGGTGTCGCCGACTCCGCATGGAAGGGCAACGCAGTTTTCTGCCCCGCCGACAACACCATCCACTGGGACGAGGACGTGTTCGGTTCGCTCGCCGCCGACCCACTGACGGGCGACATGTCGGTGGGTTACCTGCTCTCGAACGCGTACAGCGATGCCATCCAATACGCGCTGCGCAGCAACCGCACCGGCGAGTCACGGGCACTGTTCAGCGACTGCCTCACCGGCGCATGGGTGGGATTCATCGTGCCGCCCGTCCCGCAGGACCGCGAGGACCAACTGGTGCTCTCGGCCGGCGACCTCGACGAGGCCATCATCACGGCCATCGACCGCAGCGACGAGCGCACCGACACCGACGTGGCCGGCAGTGCCTTCGAGAAGGTCGACGCGTTCCGCACCGGGGTGCTCGGCGGCCTCAACGTCTGCCGGACGGCGATTCCCTGACCCTCGCCGCCCCGGCGGCCGTCAGGGCTGCGAGTTCCCGGTGGTCGTCGTGGTGGTCCTGGCCGTGGTGGGGGCCGGCTTCACCGTGGTCGAGGTGGTGGTGCTCTTCACCGTCGTCGTCGTCGTCGAGGTGCTCGAGGTGGTGGTGCTGTTCGGGTTGGCGAAGTTGAAGATGGGCGTGCGTTCCTTCTCGGACTGCGCCTCCGGTTCCTTCTTGCCGTCCCAGACGTAGACGTACTGACCCTTCTCGACCAGCGTGGGGAAGTAGTCGGCGATGAACATCGGGATGCGCACGCAGCCGTGCGAGGCAGGTTCGCTCGGCACGTTCTTGGCCCCGTGGATCGCAATGCCGTAGTTGAAGTACACCGGGTTCCACATGCCGCCGAGCGGACCCTGTCGGTTGCCGTCGTACTCGCGGTCGATGTCGAACACGCCGCCCGGCGTGTTCGAGATGCCGCAGACGTCCTCCTCCCGGGGTTCCTCGAGGGGCACCCCGTTCGGGTCGGTGTCGTAGGTGACCGGTTCGCACCACTGCTCACCGGTGCCGGAGGAGATGTGGGTGATCAGGCGCGGCAGGTTGTCGGTGAACACGATCATCGCCTGCAGGTCGAGGTAGACCTCCACGTGGGTCTTACCCGGGGCATCGGGGCGCCGCGGGCCGAACGTGATCGGGTCCTGCATCAACTGCCACATGTCGTTAGTGAGCCGCCCGGTCTGCTCGACGTAGGGCCGGTTCATCACCAGGCCCTCGAAGGCCCACAGTGCCTGTTGGGTGGCCGTGCCGAACTGCCCGTCGACGCCGCCGAGGTCGAAACCGAAGTCGGTGAGGCGCTGTTGCATGGCCTTCACCTCGTCGCCGAACATGCCCTTGCCCAGCGTCTGCGACAACTGGGTCTTCTGCACGGCCGGGTCGGGGTTCACCACCACCTGCGGCACGGTGCTGCCGGTGGTGGGCACGGTGCCGCTGATCGTGGTGACGGCATCGACAGGGCTGGCGTCGCCCTTCCCGCCGCCACCGGAGAAACCGATGAACACCACGATGGCCAACACACCCGCGGCGGCAAGGGCCGGGGTCCACTGATTCAGCGGGTTGGGGGGCGGCGCCGAACGCCGGCGAGGCGGCGGGGCGGGTGGCCGACGGGTGTTCACGAGAGCTCCGAGGTCGGGTTTCGGGTGCCGAATCTACCAATCGAGCGGCCATGAGTGGCCTCGCGCGAAGCCCGTTTCGGTGTCCGGGACTACGACCTTGGTCGTACTCCATAGTTCGTGCGGCCCATTGGACCCCCGTTCGCTGGTCGTACGACCACCACATCCGCATCATGCACCCCGTGGGAACCTTTACCGATGACTTCACCCCCCGTGGCATGCGTGCCACCCGTCGGCCGCTGGCGGCACTGCTCGCAGTGTCGATCGCCGCAGGCGCCTTCCTCACCCTGGCGGGCGGCAGCGTGCCCGCACTGGCTCAGAGCGTGCGGCCGGCCCAGCCGACCCGCATCAACCTGACCCAGTCGGACCTGGAGTTCATCCTCGCCCAGATCCAGATCGCCGAGGCACACCCCGACGGCGTCGGCGTGCTGTGCACCGACCCGGCGGCCACCACCAACGCGCTGGCCTGCCCGAACCAGGTGCGCAACGCCGCACTGCCCTACGGCGTCCGCCAGACCAATGGCCAGAACAACAACCTGGTCGCCGGCAAGGAGCTGTACGGCTCGGTGGACCGCACGTTCCCCCGCCTCACCACCGCCCGCTTCGACGGCGCCGACCCGCTGTTCTTCGATCCGGACGGCCCCGGCCCCTCGAAGGTCGGCGACCCCACCACCTACGCATCGAACAGCGGCTTCGTCGTCGACGCCGACCCCCGCATCATCAGCAACCTGATCAGCGACCAGACCGATCGCAACCCGGCGGCCACCGAGGCCGCCGCCGAGACCAACGGTCACGGCTTCGGCGCCGGCGAGGTGATGGTCGACCACGACCGCAACCCCGCCACCCCGCCCATCGTGCAGTACACGCTGCCGAACATCGCCCCCGATGCGGGCTTCTCGGCCAGCTACAACTCGCTCTTCACGCTCTTCGGCCAGTTCTTCGACCACGGCCTCGACCTCGCCCAGAAGGGTGGCAGCGGCACCGTGTTCGTGCCCCTGAAGGCCGACGACCCGCTCTACGTGGCCGGCAGCCCGAGCAACTTCATGGTGCTCACCCGGGCCACCAACCAGCCCGGCCCCGACGGCGTGCTCGGCACGGCCGACGACATCAAGGACGCCAAGAACATCGTCACCCCGTACATCGACAACAACCAGACGTACGGCTCGCACAGCTCGCACCAGGTCTTCCTGCGTGAGTTCCGCCTGAACAGCGCCGGCCGGCCGGTTGCGACCGGCCGCCTGCTCGAGGGCAGGGACGGCAGCGTCGCCAACTGGACCGAGGTGAAGGATCAGGCCCGCAACCTGCTGGGCATCGCCCTGTCGGACTTCGACGTGACCTCCGTGCCGCTGCTGGCCACCGACGCCTACGGCCGCTTCCTGCCGGGCCCGAACGGCTACCCGCAGATCGTCACCAAGACCGGCACGCTCGTCGAGGGCAACCCGGCCTCGCCTGTGTCGCCCACCGCGGTCAACGCCGAGCGCGCCGGTGTGGCCTTCCTCGACGACATCGCCCACCACGCGGCCCCCGGCACGTGGGACCACGACAACAACCCGGCCACCCCGAAGGTGAAACAGACCCCCGACACCAACCCGGGCACCACCGACGACGGCCTGGCCGGCACCTACGACGACGAGATGCTCGGCCTGCACTTCATCTGCGGCGACGGCCGCTGCAACGAGAACATCGGCCTCACCGCCATCCACCAGATCTTCCACTCGGAACACAACGGCCTCGTGCTGCAGTTGCAGGAGTTCATCCCCACGCTGCCCGCCACCTCGGCAGCCAGCCTGGCCGCCTGGAAGCTGGCCGACGGTTCGTGGAACGGCGAGCGCATCTTCCAGGCCGCCAAGTTCGTGAACGAGATGGAGTACCAGCACATCGTGTTCGGCGAGTTCGCCCGGGCCATCCAGCCCGCCGTGAACCTGTTCGACGCCTACGACCCCAGCAGCGACCCGGCGATCACCGCCGAGTTCGCCCACGCCGTCTACCGCTTCGGCCACTCGATGCTCACCGAGACGGTGGCCCGCACGAACGCCAACGGCAGCACGAACGACATCGACCTGATGACCGCCTTCCTCAACCCCGTCGCCTACTACGACGGCGGCTCGGCCGGCACCCTCAAGCCCGAAGAGGCCGCCGGCTCGATCGTGCGAGGCATGGTCGGCCAGCGCGGCGAGGAGATCGACGAGTTCATCACCGAGGCACTGCGCAACAACCTCGTGGGCCTGCCGCTCGACCTCGCCACCCTCAACATCACCCGGGCCCGCAGCGAGGGCATCGCCCCGCTGAACCAGGTGCGCCGCAAGTTGTACGCCAGCAACCTGCCGGGCGCCGCCCTGAACACCTCTCTCAAGCCGTATGCCAGCTGGACCGAGTTCGGCCTGGCGCTGCGCCACACCGCATCGCTGGTGAACCTCGTCGCCGCCTACGGCAAGCACCCCACGATCACGGCGGCCACCACGCTCTCCGCAAAGCGTGCAGCCGCCGACAAGATCGTGAACGGTGGCGTCGGGACCCCCGCCGACGCCACCGCATTCCTGAACAGCACCGGCACCTGGGCGCCGGTCGGCGGCAAGGCCACCAGCGGCCTCGAGGACATCGACCTCTGGATTGGCGGTCTGGCCGAGGCCCCGCCGCTGTTCGGCGGCATGCTCGGCAGCACCTTCAACTACGTGTTCGAGAGCCAGATGGAGGCCCTGCAGGACCACGACCGCCTGTACTACATCGCCCGCAACGCCGGCCTGCCCCTGCTGACCGAGCTCGAGGCGAACACCTTCGCCGACCTCGTGCGTCGCAACACCGATGCCGTGAACGTGCCCGTGATGGCCTTCACCCGCACCGACTACACCTTCGACCTGTCGGCCCAGACGAACCCCAACGGCATCGTCGACGACCCGAACACCCCCTACTTCGAGCCCAACCTCGACGGTGTGTCGAAGCTGCTGCGCATGCCCGATGGCACCATCCGCCTGACCGGCCGTGGCAGCACCGAGAACCACACCACCTGGATGGGCACCAACGGCGACGACAAGGTCCGTTCCGCCGAGGGCGACGACTCGCTGTGGGGCAACGACGGCGACGACCGCCTCGAGGGCGGCGTGGGCGCCGACATGATCGAGGGTGGCTACGGCAACGACGTGCTCACCGACTCGACCGGCGACGACATCATCTCGGGCGACGACGGCAGCGACGTGATCCACGGCGGCCGCGGCCTCGACCTGCTGCTCGGCGACAACGGCGACGACGCCATCATGCACGGCGCCGACGACAAGGAGTCGTTCGGTGGCTCGGGCGACGACATCGTCATCGGCGGCACCGGCCTCGACACCGTCTCGGGCGGCCCCGGCGTCGACTGGGTGGAGGGCGGCCTCGGTGGCGACGGCCTGACCGGCGACGACCGTGCGCCTTTTGCCGTGCTCACCGGCGAGGACGACATCATGATCGGCGACGGCGGCGACGACGTCTACCTCTCCGAGGGCGGCATGGACATCGCGTTCGCCGGCAGCGGCCTCGACAAGGTGATCGGCGGCCTCGGCTTCGACTTCGTCAGCTACGCCCGCAGCATCACCGGCGCCTTCGCCGACCTGACCCTGCCGATCATCGCCGCCGGCGGTCTGGCCAACCCCCGCGACCGTTTCCAGACGGTCGAGGGCGTGTCGGGCGGCCCGTTCGACGACACCCTGCGCGGCGACGACCGCCTGCGCCTGGTGGGCCACGAGCTCACCCAGAAGAACCTCGACAACGTGGCCGGCCTCGCCGAGCTGCTGATGTACGGCCAGATGCTGGCCGCCCCCGGCTCGGCGAACATGTTCACCGGTGACGACATCGTCATCGGCGGCGCCGGCAGCGACAAGGTCGAGGGCGGCGGCGGCAACGACCTGCTCGACGGCGACGCCTACCTCGACGCCAACCTGGTGTGCACCTACGACGACGGCTCGGTGGTGCGTGTCGCCAGCGCCACCCGGCTGCAGGACGACTTCCTCGCCCACCGCCTGCTGCCCCAGCAGTGCGACATCGAGCGCAACATCATCTACCCCGAGGACCGCTCGGGCATCGACACCGCCGTCTACCGCTTCCCGATGTCGGAGTACATCGTGGGCCAGCTGCCAGACGGCCGGGTGTTCGTGTCACACATCCCGCCGAACGGTGGCGGTGGCGGCGCCGTGAACGCCGGTGGCCCCCGCAACGAGGGCACCGACGTGCTGATCAACTTCGAGCAGGTCCAGTTCTCGGACGAGACCATCTCGATCCTGCCCGCCGACCAGAACACGTCGGTCTCGGGTGTGGTGACGATCGACAACATGGTGCCGGCGGTCGGCGACGTGCTCACCGCCACCCCCGATGTGTACGACCCGGACGGCATCGAGCCCGGCACCGAGGACTACCTGTGGCAGATGGAGAGCGCCCCCGGCGTGTGGACCGACCTGGCCCACGGCCAGCAGTACACCGTCACCGACGCCGAGGTCGGCTTCGCCCTGCGGGTGGTCTACAGCTTCACCGACGGACTCGGCGGTTTCGAGGCGGTCATCAGCGACCCGACGGCCACCATCCTCACCCTCGCAGTCGCCGGGCCCCGCTCGCTGCTCACCCTGGACGTGCCGATGATGGTCGAGACCGCTCAGCTGCCGATCAGCGCCAGCTTCCTGCAGGTCGAGCCGGGTGTGGCTGACATCCCGATCATCGACGTGCAGGTCACCTTCGACGTGAACGGCACGCTGTACCGGGTGCTGACCGACGCCACCGGCGTCGCCAACCTCACCCTCGACCTGACGACGGTGACCGGTACCGTGCTGAGCATCACCGCCAGCGCCATCGACCC